>NZ_JBGLYS010000191.1:0-244 GCF_047304155.1 Rhizobium sp. Rhizsp42
TAGCTGATCTGCTTACGGGCTCGCTGATCGAGAGCTCGATCCTCTTGATGAACACGACCACCATTAACGGGTGCCGGAAAGCCGATTAGTTGCTCATAGCGCTCGCAGGCGTAAGCCGCCCGCAGTTCATGAAAGCCTTTCAATCCATGCTCATGCAGGATGTCCCGCGCCGGTCGTACGATTGTCTGTAAGAAATCTTTGTAGCTTTCATCAGGTGTTAACAGATTCCGACTGCCCTTGGGTG
>NZ_JBGLYS010000192.1:0-244 GCF_047304155.1 Rhizobium sp. Rhizsp42
GGCCAGGCTGGTGTTCTGCGGCAGCTTGTAGGCGTTCAGGTCGAACAGGGTCTGGTTGTCGTGCGCCTCGACATAGTTGATGGTTTCCGACGGCTGCGCCGCGAAGCCGGCCTGCTGCGGCTGCGCTAGGATCTCGTGCTGTTCGCCAAGCTGCGTCCTGCCTTCTGCTACGGGGCGCTCGCTGCCGCTTCGTCGCTGTTGGGGGTAGTGGTCGAAGGGCTGTATATCCTGATCATCCGCGAAC
>NZ_JBGLYS010000193.1:0-243 GCF_047304155.1 Rhizobium sp. Rhizsp42
GTCTTCGGCCACGGCTTGCCATCGATGCGCACGGCTTCGAGCCAATCGCGCACGAACTGTTTGTCGAACGACGGCGGGTTCGTGCCAACCTGGTACGAATCGGCCGGCCAGAAGCGCGACGAATCGGCGGTGAGCGCCTCGTCCATCAGCGTGAGCGTGCCGTTTTCATCCAGACCGAATTCGAACTTGGTGTCGGCGATGATGATGCCGCGCGTGGCAGCAAAGTCGGAGGCTTCCTTGTAC
>NZ_JBGLYS010000194.1:0-243 GCF_047304155.1 Rhizobium sp. Rhizsp42
GCACAGCGGATAGCTCATGGCATCGCAGGCCGGCGTCAGGCCGGTTGAGTTGGACACCACGTTCATCTCGCAATAGTCGGGCGTAGCGCTCTGCGGCAAGGCGCTGATGGCATCGCGTCGCTGTTGCAGGCGGCCGGGCACATCCTCGCCCAGGGTCAGGAGCGAACTCAAGGCGGCTATCGCATGCGGTGTCTCCATGTACTCCAGCTGGCCGGAGACCGGATCGAAGACGTAGTCGTATTC
>NZ_JBGLYS010000195.1:0-243 GCF_047304155.1 Rhizobium sp. Rhizsp42
GCATCCGTGAGGCCAAGTAATTCAGCCTGCTCAGAAAAGCGATCATTCCACGTGTGGCGCATCACATGGCTCGTGAGCGTGACGGGTAGGCCTGGACAAGCAGCGCGAATCTGCACGAATATTTTGTCGATGCTCTTCAGGGACAGTGGCTGCCCCTCATCTCCAACTATAAGCTGCGGATACTTTCGGGCAGCCTTGATTTTCTTTCTATGCCGACTAATGTAACTCCAGACTTCCCGCATG
>NZ_JBGLYS010000196.1:0-242 GCF_047304155.1 Rhizobium sp. Rhizsp42
GTACGCGCATGCCCTGATCGCTGGGGTCCTGGCCGCGGCTGGAGTGCAGGATCAGTTTCAGTTCTTCACGGCTGTAGCTGTGCTCGTGATGGGGGCCAGGCTCGCCTTGGCCGGCAATACGCAGGATGCCGTTGGCGCTGGCGTTGAGCAGGTAGATGGCCGGATACATGGCCCAGTAGAACAGGTACAGCGGCACGGCCGTCCACAGGGACAGCAGCTCGGGTTTGCGGATGGCCCAGGAT
>NZ_JBGLYS010000197.1:0-242 GCF_047304155.1 Rhizobium sp. Rhizsp42
CGATAGATGCGACACCGTTTTTGCAACCGACCTCGCGGTAGTTCACTCGGCGTAGCAGGGTGCCATATTCGACGTGAACCTTCTCCCCAGGTGCGAGATCAACGCCCTTAAGCTCGGTCCTGACGGGTAGGTAGGCGCGGTAAATCGCCCCAACGGACTCCAGCCATCCGCGTGGTGGCCCGTCGGCGGCGGGATTCCAGTTCACGTATCCAGCGAATTGAGCTCCCACGACGGTGTCAGTG
>NZ_JBGLYS010000198.1:0-242 GCF_047304155.1 Rhizobium sp. Rhizsp42
AATATGGTGTTTTTGTGGGGGGGGTGTGGTTTGTTGGTTTGGTTTTTTTTTTTTTTGGGGATTTCTAAATTTTTTTGGGGGGGGGGTTTTTTTTGTTTTTTATCTTTTTTTGGGGGGGGGGGGGGGGGTTTTTTTTTTGTTGTTTGGGGGGGTTTTTTTTGGGGGGGGCCCCGGGTTTACCACTTTTTTTTTTTGTTTTTTTGGTTTTTTACCCCCCCGTATTACCCCACGTAAACCCAAGG
>NZ_JBGLYS010000199.1:0-242 GCF_047304155.1 Rhizobium sp. Rhizsp42
GTCCAGGATTAGCCACTTCAAGTCAAACATCACATACTAGCACCTGAATACCCACTACAGCGTCACGCTCCCGATGTAGACTTAGTACAGCCTAAAGAAATACGACTTAACAATTAAGACGTTCCATGGGGGCACGGGCCGTCGTAGCCATAGTATTCGCCGGCCATGTCCGGGTCGTTCGCGAACCAGCCCGTGTAATCGTTGATGCCGTGGCGGAGCTGGTGTTCCGTGCCGTTCTTGAT
>NZ_JBGLYS010000200.1:0-241 GCF_047304155.1 Rhizobium sp. Rhizsp42
GTCCTACGGCGACCAGCGCCCCCTGCAGATCGACCGCGCGCTGGCGACCGAAACGAAGCTGCTCGCCCTGGAAGAGCCCGCCGCAGGCATGAATGCGACGGAAAAGGTCGCGCAGCGCGACCTGCTGGTCAAGATCCAGGGCGCGGGCGTCACGATCCTGCTGATCGAACACGACGTGAAACTCATGATGGGGCTGTGCGACCGCATTTCGGTGCTGGAGTACGGCAAGCTGATCGCGGAA
>NZ_JBGLYS010000020.1:0-108885 GCF_047304155.1 Rhizobium sp. Rhizsp42
CCCGAACCGACATCGCATCATCTCCGCTCATCGCTAAGACAGAGAATCACAACGGTGAGATTTTGCAACGGCTCCCGTTGGGGAGAAGGGGCTGGGCGCGGGCGTTTTGCCCTACTTGAGCGTTTTGGCTTAAGAAGTTCGCTGAATTTTGAGGCGAGCGAGTGCCGCGAGTCTCTTCTCCCCAACGGGGAGAAGGTGCCGGCAGGCGGATGAGGGGGCTCCGGGCTCGGAGCAAACCCTACCGCGTCGGAACCGGAACCTCACCACGATAATCATAGAACCCACGGCCCGACTTGCGCCCAAGCCAGCCGGCCTCAACATATTTCACCAGCAACGGGCAGGGGCGGTACTTGCTGTCCGCCAGGCCGTCATGCAGCACCTGCATGATCGACAGGCAGGTGTCGAGGCCGATGAAGTCGGCGAGTTGCAGCGGGCCCATGGGGTGGTTGGCGCCGAGTTTCATGGCGGTGTCGATGGCATCGACGGTGCCGACGCCTTCGTAGAGCGTGTAGATCGCCTCGTTGATCATCGGCAGCAGGATGCGGTTGACGATGAAGGCCGGGAAGTCCTCGGCGACCGTGACGGTCTTTTCGAGTGAGGCCACGAATTCGCGGGCCTTCTTGAAGGTGGTCTCTTCGGTGGCGATCCCGCGTACCAGTTCCACCAGCTTCATGACAGGCACCGGGTTCATGAAGTGGATGCCCATGAAGCGCTCGGGGCGGTCGGTGGCGGACGCCAGGCGGGTGATCGAGAGAGAAGATGTGTTGGTGGCGATGATCGCTTCCGGCTTCAGGACCGGACAGACCGTGGCGTAGATCTTGCGCTTGACGCTCTCGTCCTCGGTCGCGGCCTCGATGACGAGATCGGAGGAGGCGAGGTCGTTGATGTCTGCGGAGCCCGATATCAACGAGAGCGTGCTCGAGCGCTCCTCGTCGGTCATCTTGCCGCTGGTGACATGGCGGGCGAGGTTGCCGTTGATGGTGGCGAGGCCGCGCTCGATGCGATCCTGGGTGAGATCGTAGATGTGGACCTTGTAGCCTGCGCTAGCCGAAACCTGCGCGATGCCGCAACCCATCTGGCCCGCGCCGATAATTCCGATTGTCTTGAACACCGCAGTCATCTCCACACCCCTGCTCGGCCTTCGCCCCCGCGATTGCCGTACCTATTCAACAAAACTGCCGGACGAATGATCGCCCGGCAGCAGTAGTAGCCCCTAAAAAGATAATTTTCCAGTCGCTCGCATGTGCGAAAGATGACACGCGATGATGGAAGCCCGGCGCCGCATGCGAAACCGGGCACCCAATGACTTAGAGAGCCTTCTGCAGCTCGGGCAGGGCGTCGAAGAGATCGGCGACGAGGCCGAAATCGGCGACCTGGAAGATCGGTGCTTCCTCGTCCTTGTTGATCGCGACGATGACCTTCGAATCCTTCATGCCGGCCAGATGCTGGATGGCGCCGGAGATGCCGCAGGCGATGTAGAGATCGGGTGCAACGACCTTGCCGGTCTGGCCAACCTGCCAGTCGTTCGGGGCATAGCCGGCATCGACGGCGGCGCGCGAGGCACCGACGGCAGCACCGAGCTTGTCGGCAACCGGCAGGATGACTTCCTGGAACTTCTCCGAGGAACCCAGCGCGCGGCCGCCGGAGATGATGATCTTGGCCGAGGTCAGTTCCGGACGGTCGGAGGTCGACAGCGCATCCTTGACGAAGGTCGAGAGACCCGGATCGGAAACGGCGGGGATCGCCTCGACCGAAGCCGAACCGCCCTCAGGGGCAGCGGCGAAGGACGCGGTGCGGACGGTGATGACCTTCTTGGCGTCGGTCGACTGCACCGTCTGGATGGCGTTGCCGGCATAGATCGGGCGCTTGAAGGTGTCTGCCGAGACGACTTCGATGATCTCTGAGACCTGGGCGACGTCGAGCAGGGCGGCTACGCGCGGCAGGACGTTCTTGCCGACCGAGGTGGCGGCCGAGATGATGGTGTCGTAGCTTGCTGCCAGCGAAACGATCAGGTCGGCCAGTGGCTCGGCCAGATTGTTGGCGAGCTCGTCGCTTTCGGCGAGCAGAACCTTGGAGACGCCCGACAGCTTGGCGGCGGCATCGGCCGCGGGCTTGGCGCCCTTGCCGGCGACCAGCACATGCACGTCGCCCCCCTGATCCTTGGCGATCTTGGCGGCTGCCGCGAGCGTCTTGGCGGTCTGGTCGGAAAGGGTTGCGTTGTCGTGATCAGCCAGAAGAAGAATGGCCATGGTGATATCTCCTTTCTCGAACCTTAGAGGACGCCAGCGGACTTGAGCTTTTCGACGAGCTCAGAAACCGATGCGACCTTGACGCCTGCCTTGCGGCCGGAGGGCTCCTCGGTCTTCAGCACCTTGAGCCTCAGTGCGGTGGAAACGCCGAAATCGGCGGGCGTCTTCTTGTCGAGCGGCTTCTTCTTCGCCTTCATGATGTTGGGCAGCGAAGCGTAGCGCGGCTCGTTGAGGCGCAGGTCGGTTGTGACCACGGCGGGGAGCTTGACCTCGATCGTCTGCAGGCCGCCGTCGACTTCGCGGGTCACGGTCGCCTTATTGTCGCCGATCTCGATCTTCGAGGCGAAGGTGGCCTGCGCGGTGCCGAGCAGCGCCGCCAGCATCTGGCCGGTCTGGTTCGAATCGTCATCGATCGCCTGCTTGCCGACGATGATGAGGCCCGGCTGTTCGGCGTCGGCGACGCCCTTCAGGATCTTGGCGACGGCGAGCGGCTCGACAGCATCGTCGGTCTCGACCAGAATGGCGCGGTCGGCACCCATGGCGAGCGCGGTGCGCAGCGTTTCTTCGGCCTTCGCCGGACCGATCGAGACCACGATCACTTCCTCGGCCTTGCCGGCTTCCTTCAGGCGAAGCGCCTCTTCCACCGAGATTTCGTCGAAGGGGTTCATCGACATCTTGATGTTGGCCAGTTCGACGCCCGTGCCATCCGGCTTCACGCGGATCTTCACGTTGTAATCAACCACCCGCTTTACTGGGACGAGAATCTTCATGTGGTCCTTCCTTCAACTCTTTCGCCAAGAAAATGCGCGTTTCCGCGCTGCTCCGATTGTCGAATGGCGACATGGATACGCGTTTTTCCTCCAAAGACAACGCTTCCATGACGCAGACAGGCAAATTCCATGGGGATTATATTACCTTTACGTTCACGTCAATATTTTCGGCTTCATTTGTCCCACGGCAAGCGCGGGCGCGGTGGCTGGCCGGGGACAGTGATCATGGCGGGATTGGGCGTTGGCCGGTCGCGCACGGCCTTGGGTGTCACCACCTCGCTGTCGAAGAGCGGCACCCCGCGCCGGCGCATGACGAGCACCAGCAGAGCGCCAGCGATAATGCCGCCGACATGGGCGCCCCAGGAGACGTTACCGTCAGGCTCGAGCGCCAGCATGACGAATTGCTGGCCGGTCCAGAGGATCAGCGGCACGAAGGCTGGAAGCGGCAGCGGCACGCGCATGAAGACCAGCACCCACACCTTCACGCGCGGGTGCAGCATCAGATAGGCCGCGACGACACCCGATATGGCGCCGGACGCGCCGATCAGCGGCGCCTGCGAGGTCATGCCGATCAGGCCGTGCACCAGCGCGCCCGATATGGCGCAAAGGAGATAGAAGGCGAGGAAGCGCAGATGGCCCATCGCATCCTCGACATTGTCGCCGAAGACCCAGAGGAAGAGCATGTTGGAGGCGAGGTGCCAGAAGCCGGAATGGACGAAGGCGTAGCTGATATAGGTCAGCGGCTCGGGCGTGATTGCGAGCGCCGGTTCGAGATGGGCGTAGTGGAAGGCGACGGCCGGGATATAGCCGAGGCCGACGAAGGCCGCCTGTGCTACCGATTCCGTGGCGATGACGCCGGTAAACAGCCAGACGACGATGTTGATCGCGATCAGCCCCATCGTCACCCATTGCAGCTTGATATGCTTCAGCGTGTTGGCATCGTGCAGCGGTATGAACATATGGGCCGGCGGTCCAGTTGCTTGATATCAGTCAAGCCTAGCGGTTTTTTCCGGGAACCCAAAGCACATCCGCATGACCGCGATCATTGGCATGTCGGGCGGCGACGAAGAGGAAATCGGAGAGGCGATTGACGTATTTCAGTGCGGCGGTGCTGACGATCTCTCCCTCGCTGCGCGACAGCGTCACCATCAGCCGTTCGGCACGGCGGGTGATCGTGCGCGCCAGATGCAGGTGGGCGGCGGCGGAGTGGCCGCCCGGCAGCACGAAGGATTTGAGCGGCTGCAGATCGGCGTTCAGTCTGTCGATGTCGTTTTCGATGCGCGTCACCTGGCTTTCGACGATGCGCAGCGGCTCGTATTCCGGCGGCGTGCCGGTGTCGGGCGTGGCGAGATCGGCGCCGAGATCGAAGAGATCGTTCTGGATCGACATCAGCATTGCATCGAGATCGGGCATGCCCTGCATGTGAAGCCTGGCGATGCCGATCGCCGAATTGGCCTCGTCGATGGTGCCGAAGGCCTCGACGCGCAGATCGTCCTTCAGCCGGCGCGGGCCGGCGACCAGCCCGGTCGTGCCGTCGTCGCCCGTCTTGGTGTAGATCTTGTTGAGCTTGACCATGGCTTCATCTCCTCCTCGGTGGGGTGATCAGCTGGGGCGACCGCCGCCGGTTAGCCACAGCGTCAGCATGATCAGGAGCACGGCGACGGCCTGCAACAGCACGCGCAGCTGCATCAGCTTGTTGGACAGATTGGCGTCGCCGCCCTTCATCATGTTGAACAGGCCGCGGATCAGAACGATGGCGACAAGGCCCATCACGATGATGGCGAGAACGTAGACGACAGTAGACATTGGGTTTCCTCCTCCTCAATCGAACCTGCGCAGCAGCCGGTAGAAGAGGTCCGCGGGCAAGAGCTTTTTCAAGAACATGCCCTGCTTGGCCGGCCGCGTCACTGGGTAATGTGGTCGCGGGCGCGGGGCGTTCAATGCGTGCTTCAGGACATCATAGACGGCCTCGGGGCCGAGCTTGTGGCGGTTGGCCGGGCCGGAGCCATCGAGCCTTGCCAGCTGGCGGCGGTAATCCACGGCATGCGCCGAGCCCCTGACATCGATGTGCTCGTTGATTTTCGCGAGCGAATTGGCGACGAAGCGCGAGGCGATCGGGCCGGGCTCGATGAGGCTGACGTGAATGCCGCTGCCTTCAAGCTCCATGCGGAGCGTAATGCTCAAGCCCTCGAGCGCGAATTTCGACGCGGTATAGGCGCCGCGATAGCGGTAGGGAACGACGCCCAGAATCGACGAGCACTGGACGATGCGGCCGCGGCCGCGCTTGCGCATCAGGGGAATGATCTGCCGCGTCAGCTCGTGCCAGCCGAAGAAGTTGGTCTCGAACTGCTCGCGCAGCACGTCCGTCGTCAGGTCCTCGACGGCGCCCGGCTGGCCATAAGCGCCGTTGTTGAAGAGCGCGTCGATGCGTCCGCCGCCGAGCTCCGTGACCTCGCGGACGAAATCGGCGATCGAATCGCTGCTGGTGTAATCCATGCGGAAGGCTTCGATGCCGTCGGCCTGAAGCGGCGCCAGATCGTCGAACTTTCTGACGGTCGCAAGGACGCGCCAGCCGTCGGCCTTCAACGCACGGGCACAATAAGCACCGATCCCGGACGAACATCCGGTAATGATGATAGTGCGTTGATCCGACATGGAATGATTCCTGTACAAACTAGGACTCGTTTCCCATATTCGATCGGGCGACACAATGAGGAATGCCGGGAGCCGGAATGCTGAAACTTTTTCGCATCTTGTATGATGTGCTTTACGATGCGATCTGGCATTTCCTTGAAGATGACGGCTTCGCCATGGCAAGCCATGTCGCGCTTTCCACGCTCCTCGCCGTCTTCCCCTTCCTGATTTTCGGCACCGCGCTTGCCAATTTCCTCGGCGCCGACCAGTTCTCGATGACCGCCGTGCATCTCGTCTTCGACACCTGGCCGGAGGCGATCGCCAAGCCGCTCGCCGACCAGGTGCTGCTGGTCTTGACCGTGCCGCGCGGCGGGCTGTTGACGATCTCGGTGCTGGCGGCCGCCTACTTCGCCTCCAACGGAGTCGAGGCGCTTCGCATATCCCTTAACCGCGCCTACCGCGTGCAGGAAACGCGGCCCTGGTACTTCACCCGTCTCGCCAGCCTCGGCTTCGTGATGATCGCGGTGACGATCTTCGCGGCGATCAGCATCCTGCTCGTGGCTGTGCCGCTGGCGCTCGATTATGCCCGGCAGTGGTTTCCGCTGTTTGCCGACACGCTCGACATCGTCTTCAACTGGCGTATCTACGGCACGCTGTTCGTGCTGACGGTCGGTCTTCTGGTCGTTCATCTGTGGCTTCCGGCCGGACGACGCAGGGTTTTCGATGTCGTGCCGGGCGTGCTTCTGACGCTGATCCTGTGGTTCATCGGCGCACTGATCTTCGCCTATTATCTCGCGACCTTCGCCAACTACGCCGCCACCTATGCGGGGCTGGCTTCGGTGATGATCGTGCTGATCTTTCTCTACATGATCGGGGTGATCTTCATCATAGGCGCCGAGCTCAACGCCGCACTGCTGAAATTCCGGGTGCGGGCGATCTTTTCGCACAACTTCCTGAGCGGCCAGGGCCAGAAGCCGTCAAAGCCCGACGAGGTGGCGAATATCGTGCGCCGGGACGCCTCGGGCTCGTAGCTCTGAGAGGCCGGTATCACCGCTGCTTTTCGAGAGCTTTCGGCCGGCCGCGTCGGTGACGAGGCGATGGTGGTGATAGCTGGGTGCCGGAAGATCGAGCAGCGTCTGCAGGACGCGATGCACCGAGGTCGCGTGGAAGAGATCGAGGCCGCGCACGACATGGGTGACCGCTTGCCGCGCGTCGTCGACCACCACGGAAAGATGATAGCTCGACGGCGCATCCGAGCGCGAGAGCACGACATCGCCCCAGGATGAAGGGTCGGCAGGGATCAAGCCCTGTTCGGCGTCTCCAGTCTCCTGCCAGGAGAGCGGTTCGCCGACCGTCTCCAGCGCCTTTGCCATGTCCAACCGCCAGGCGTGTTTGAGGCCCGAGGACAGCATCGTCTGCCGCTCGCATAAGGGGCGGTCGCGATCATCCGTGGGGTAAAGCGGCGAGCCATCGGGATCGCGCGGCCATGCGATACCTTTTGCCTCGGATGCCGCGACCCTGGCCTTGACCTCGCCACGGGTGAGGAAGGCGGGGTAGGCGAGGCCGCGGTCGATCAGGTCGATCAATGCCGCTTGATAGGCGTCGAAATGCTCCGATTGCCGGCGCACCGGCTCTTCCCAGTCGATGCCGAGCCATTTGAGATCGGTATAGATGTCCGCTTCGAATTCGGGTGTGCAGCGGGTGAGATCTATGTCTTCGATGCGCAGCAGGAAGCGGCCATCGGTGATGTCGGCCATGTCGCGGTTCAGGAAGGCCGAGAGCGCATGGCCGAGATGCAGCGGGCCGTTGGGGCTCGGGGCAAAACGGAAGACGGGCTTTTGACGGGGAATCGCGATCATGCTTTCTTCTGCCACGTATTTTGGAAGATCGCGAGGAAGCGTGCATATCATTCGCAACGACGGGGACGTGGCCCAGGGATTGGCCGAACTCATCATCATCGACCCGCGTCTCGTCTCGATCGCCGCCGATGCCGGTCCGCTGCCGCTGAGATTGCGGGAACCCGGCTTCGAGGGGCTGGCGCATATCATCGTGTCGCAGATGGTGTCGCGGGCGAGTGCCGAGGCGATCTGGCGGCGGATGCGGCCTGATGATGCCGTGCTGACGGCCGAGGCCTATGCCGGCCTGCACCCCGAGGCATGGCGCGAGGTCGGCCTGTCGCGGGCCAAGGCTGAGACGCTGACACGGATCGCCGAGGCCGTCGCCTCCGGCGGGCTCGACCTGCAGGCTCTGTCAGGCCTGCCGCCGGAGGAGGCGTTGGCGGCGCTCACGGCGCTGAAGGGCGTCGGGCCATGGACGGCGGAGGTCTATCTGATGTTTTGCGGCGGCCATGCCGACGTCTTTCCATCCGGCGACGTGGCGCTGCAGAATGCGGTGGCGGCGGCCTTCGGCCTGGATGTGCGGCCGGGGGCGCGACAGCTGGCAAAACTGGCAGCGGACTGGGCACCGTGGAGATCGGTGGCGGCGCGGCTTTTCTGGGCGTATTATGCAGCTAAACTGGGCCGTGGCCTGGTTCCGGTCGGCTGAACGGCAACACATACAAATGCCATTGTGTGGCTTGAATTTATTGGACTTCACAATGCCGTCACAACCGGCCTAATATAAGAGTGCAGATGCCGAATCGATCAGGAGAGTGCCTTGACGATTGCTGTTTCACCTCAGGCCCTGCCAGCGCTCGTTCTGAACGCTGACTATCGGCCGCTGAGTTATTATCCCTTGTCGCTCTGGTCCTGGCAGGACGCGATCAAGGCGGTCTTCCTTGACCGTGTGAATATCATCGCGGAATACGAACATTCGGTCTCCTCGCCGAGCTATTCGATGCGGCTTCCGAGCGTCGTTTGCCTGAAAACCTATGTGCAGCCTTCGCGCAATCCGGCTTTCACGCGCTTCAACGTGTTCCTTCGCGACAAGTTCGAGTGCCAGTATTGCGGCGATCATAACGACCTGACCTTCGATCACGTCATCCCGCGCGCCCATGGCGGCGAGACGACGTGGCAGAATGTCGTGGCGGCCTGCTCTCCCTGCAATCTCAGGAAAGGCAGCAAGCTTCCGAAGCAGGCAGGCATGTTCCCGCACCAGAAGCCCTACCAGCCGACCGTGCAGGACCTGCACAACAATGGCCGGCTCTTCCCACCGAACTATCTGCACGATAGCTGGCTCGACTATCTCTACTGGGATAGCGAACTGCAGCCCTGATCCCCAGTCCAGCCCGTTTCCGGGCAGGACTGCTTCACGCTTCGATGGATCAGGCCGACTTGCGCACGCCGATAAAGGCGAAGGCGGCGAGGATCAGGCTTGCGATCACGTTCCAGCCAGCCATGGACAGGCCAGCGACGCGAAGTGCGGCTTCCGTGCAGGAGGGACCCTTGATGGTGTTGAGTTCGGTTAGGAGATCACCGGCGTTCTGCGTCATGCTGCTGGCGCTGGTCGAGCAGGCGGTGGGGCCGGCCCAGAAGTGCCATTCGACACCGGCGTGATAGACGCCCATGCCGGCTCCGACGACCATCAGCAGTCCACCAGCGAGCAGGAAGGTGCGGCCGATCCAGTTGGGCAGGCCGAGCGCCGATGTGATGGCGCCGATGATGACCAGCGGGATGCCGTAATAATAGGGCTGGCGCTGCATGAGGCAGAGCTCGCAGGGAATATAGCCGCCGATATACTGGAAGCCGAGCGCGGAGCCGATGACCACGGCCATGCCGATCGCCAGCACGATGGAATAGATGAAGGTGGGACGGCGGACAGAGAAAGTCATGCGGGGGCTCCGGGCAAATGGCGCATGGGGATTATGGTGTTAGCGGATAATCAGTGGGCAAGCAGCTTGTAGCCGACGCCTGCCACGATCAGCACGCCGGCAACGATTGCGGTGATCTGGCCGAGGCGCTTTTCGATGAAGTGGCGGATCGGTTCGCCATAGCGACGCAGCAGCCAGGCGAGAAACAGGAAGCGCGCGCCACGGGCGATGATCGCCGAGATGATGAAGAAGCCGAGGTTCATGTGAATGACACCGGCGAGAATGGTGACGATCTTGATCGGTGGCAGATGCGCGAGACCCGAGGTCACCAGCAACAGCAGCAGGATTTCCCATTCGTCGTGGATGTAGGTTCGCATCTGCTCGAAGGCGTCGAGCTTGCCGTAGAATTCGAGCACCGGGTGGGCGATCGTGTCATAGGCGTAATAGCCGAGCGCCCAGCCGGCGATGCCGCCGAGGACGGAAGCGACGGTCGCCACCAGCGCGTAGCGATAGGCGCGTTCGGGCTTGGCAAGCGCCATCGGCAGATAGAGGACATCGGCCGGAACGAGAAAGACGGAGCTTTCGACGAAGGCGATAACGGCAAGCCAGACTTCGGCCGATTTGCGGGATGCCAGCGACATGGTCCAGTCGTACAATCTGCGAAGCATTCCGGTCCTTTCAGGTTGCGTGCATGAGCTTTATGGGCCTGATATCGGCCTGTAAATGGCTGCTGTGTCAGTCATGCGGCAGTGCGATAAAAAACTCTTCGTGATCGTGTGAGGGGATTGTGCCGTGATCGCGGGATCAGGACGCGACACCTGATGAAGGGACGCGCTTCTGGCGCATGACATTCATCTCGGTGCGCTCGCGCGCCATCTCGCTGACCATCTGGCGCAGCGCCGGATGTTTCGCGGTGAACATGTTGAAATCGCGCCGTTCCAGCACGAAGAAATGGCAGAAATCGACGGCGACCACATCGGCGTTGCGGCGTCCGCCGCTCAAAAGCGCCATCTCGCCGAAGAAGGCGCCGGGCTCCAGCCTTATCGCATCATCCGGCAGCTGCACTTCAACGGCGCCCGCCGACAGGAAATACATGCCGCCGCCGCGATCACCCTTGCGCATGACGCGCTCGCCGGGAAGCGCTGATTTCGGGCGGAACAGCAGGAGCAGCTCCTCCTGCGAGTTCTCGTCGACATTGGCGAAGAGCGGGAAGGTTTCGCTGAGCTCGCGCATTTCCAGCTGGTGCTGGTGTTCGCGCGCTTCGGTGATGGCGCGGATCTTGTCGAGCTCGTCGTTCAGCAGGTCGAAATTGGCGTGGCCATGGCGGGCGCTTTGCGGCCAGCGCCGCTGGATATAGCCATGCAGCGCTTCGGCCCCGGCGCAGACGATGGGATTGAGCGTGATCGAGATGATGGCGCTGGCGAGAATGATGTCCTGTCCGTCGGTCGGCAGCAGGCCGAGCGTGACGCCGAGGCCGGCCAGGATGAACGAGAATTCGCCGATCTGAGCCAGCCCGCCCGCAACCGTCAGGCCCATGCCGATGGGATAGCGCAGCAGCGTGACGACGACGAAGGAGATGATCCCCTTGCCGACGATGATGAGCAACAGCGCGGAGAGAACGCCGAGCGGCTGGCGCACGATGATCGACGGATCGAACAGCATGCCGACGGACACGAAGAAGAGCACCGAAAACGCATTCTGCAATGGTAGGGAATCGGCGGCGGCGCGGTGGCTGAGGCTGGACTCGCTCATGACCACGCCGGCGAAGAAGGCGCCGAGCGCGAAGGACACGCCGAAAATCTGCGCCGAGCCGAAGGCGATGCCGAGCGCCAGCGCCAGGACCGTCAGCGTGAAGAGTTCACGCGAGCCGGTGCGGGCGACGCGGATCAGCAGCCAAGGCACGACCTTGGGGCCGAGGAAGATCGCCATCGCTGCAAAGGCGCCGACCTGTAGAAGCGTCAGCGCGATGGTGAGCGGCAGCGGCATGGCGGCGCCATGCGCGCCTGATGGCGCGTGGCCGCCGAGCAGCTCGGCCAAAGCAGGCAAAAGCACCAGCGCCAGCACCATGGCCAGATCCTCGACGATCAGCCAGCCGACGGCGACGCGGCCGCTGGCGGCATTCACCAGATTTCGCTCCTCCAGCGCCTTCAGGAGCACGACCGTGCTCGCGACCGACAGGCTGAGACCGAAGACGATGCCGGCGCCGAGGCTCCAGCCCCACCACTCCGCCAGCCCGACGCCAAGTAGCGTCGCGATCAGGATCTGCGCGATCGCGCCTGGAATGGCGACGCCGCGCACGGCAAGCAGGTCACGCGCCGAGAAATGCAAACCGACGCCGAACATCAGGAGGATCACCCCGATCTCGGCCAGCTGGCTCGCAAGCCCGGTATCGGCCACGAAACCCGGCGTGATCGGCCCCATCAATATCCCGGCCAGCAGATAGCCCACCAGCGGCGGCAGCTGCAGGCGATCGGCAAGATAGCCAAGGATCGCCGCGAACCCGAAACTGACGGCAATGGTGGCAATGAGGGGGACGTCGTGATGCACGCTTATGTGTTCTCCTTTTGGGAGCCGGCACTTTGACCGATGTGCGGGGGAAATTAAACTGCTGATTTAAATTGAGCTATGTATGGGCGGGCGGAAAGCTGGAGAGAACCGTTTTTGCGCCTGCTTTTCGATAGTCGGGGCATGAGTCGGCGGCGTGGCTTTCGGGAGCGTCCGACGCAACGGGGCGATGACCGCTCTCAACTTTAGATGATAGTAAAACGCAAAGGCCGCGCGGTAACGGGAAGTCCAGTGGTGCCCCATGCCGGAGTCGAACCAGCACTTCTTTCGAAACTCGATTTTGAGTCGAGCGCGTCTACCAATTCCGCCAATGGGGCAACGGATACCGACGAGGCGGGTGTCTAGCATGCGTTTGACTGATGGCGCAAGACGGGGATGCGGGTATCGGGCTGATTTCGTGGGGCTTCCGGCCGAATGGTTTCGGCCGGAAGGGTGTCTTCAGTGGGCGGCGGAGACGGCCGGGGTGGTGAGGCCGGATTTCTTGATCGTGATCGCCAGGATGGAGGCGAGCAGGCAGAAGGCGCCGGCGATGAAGAAGGCGGGCAGATAGCTCTGCAGCTCGGTGCGCGACAGGCCCGCACCATAAGCAGCAGTGGCCGCACCCAGCTGGTGGCCGGTGAAGACCCAGCCGAAGACGATGCCGACCTTTTCCTTGCCGAAGCGCTCGGCGGCGAGCTTGACCGTCGGCGGCACGGTGGCGATCCAGTCGAGACCATAGAAGACGGCGAAGATCGACAGGCCGTAGAAGGAGAAATCGCTGAACGGCAGGAAGAGCAGGGAGAGGCCGCGTAGGCCGTAATACCAGAAGAGCAGCCAGCGATTGTCGAAGCGATCCGACAGCCAGCCAGAGCCGATCGTGCCGAAGAAATCGAAGATGCCCATGACGGCAAGCACGCTGGCGGCGGCCACCGGCAGGATGCCGAAATCGCCGCAGAGCGTGACGAAATGCGTCTGGATCAGGCCGTTGGTGCTCAAGCCGCAGATGAAGAAGGTGGCAAACAGGATCCAGAAGGTCGAGGTCTTCGAGACCTCCTTGAGGACGACGATCGGCGCGGCGAGCATGGTGAGCAGGCCGCCGGTCTGTACGGGCGGCGGGGTGATGCGGTCCTCGCCGAAGGAGGGGAGGTTGAGATCCGACGGGCGGTCGCGCATGAAGGCGAGCACGACCAGCGCCGCAAAAAGGATCATGCCGCAGACGAAGAAGACCGTGGCGCGCCAGCCGTAGCTCTCCGTCAGCTGCGCCATCAGGGGCAGGAAAACCAGCTGGCCGGTGGCCGAGCTCGCCGACAGCATGCCGACGACGAGGCCGCGATGCTTGGTGAACCAGCGGGCCGAGACGGTGGCGGCGAGCACCATGGCGGTCAAGCCCGTTCCGAGGCCGACGACGATGCCCCAGAGCAGCAGCAACTGCCAGATTTCGGTCATGAACAGCGAGCCGACAAAGCCGCTGGAGATCAGGATCATGGCGAAGACGATGACCTTGCGGACGCCAAAATAATTCATGAAGGCGGCGGAGAAAGGGCCCATCAGGCCGAAGAGCAGCAGGCGGACGGCGAGCGCCGACGAGATCTGCGAGGTCTCCCAGCCGAACTCGTCCTGCAGCGGCTTGATCAGCACGCCCGGCGCGCCCATGGCGCCTGCGGTGACCAGCATGGTGAGAAAGGTGGCCGCGACGACGACCCATCCGTAGTGGATGTTGCGCCGCGCCAGCGTGGAGGCAAGTGCAGTGGAGACCATGGGGGCTGTTCCGTTCGGGGGTTGCCGGAAGGCTAATACAAATATTTAGATGACGGCCATCATCATTGTTGATTATTGATGATGTGCGTCATATAAATTGTCAAGCGGTGTTTTTTAGGAGCCTTGCTATGCGCGTCAGCCGGGAGAAATTCGCGGAAAACCGGGAGAAGATCCTCGGTGTCGCGGGCGTGCTGTTTCGCGAGAAGGGGTTCGAATCGACAGGTGTGGCGGAGATCATGAAGGCCGCGGGGCTGACCCATGGCGGCTTCTACGGCCATTTCCAGTCGAAGGAAAATCTGGCGCTCGAAGTCAGCCGGGCGTTGATCGAGCGGGTGAAGGTCCGCTGGAACGAGATTATAACAAGCGCGCCGGACGCGCCGCTCGATGCGCTCCTCAATCATTATCTCTCGCGTTGCAGCGTCGACGATCCCGGCGGCAGCTGCGTCTTTGCCTCGCTGGTGCAGGAGGTGAGCCGCAGCCAGGGTGCCGTGCGCTCGACCTTCAATGACGGGCTGTCGGCGCTGGTCGATATGCTCTCCGAGATCGTCCCCGGCGACAGCGCGGAAGAACGCCGCGCCAAGGGGTTCATGACGCTGTCGGCGATGATGGGTGCGGTGATCCTGGCGCGCGCGGTGGAGAGCCGGGAGCTGTCCGACAATTTCCTGTTCACGACGCGCGACGCTCTTTCGCCGGCTAAGAGCTAGCCGCGACGGGCAATCAGCCCGCTGATCTCGACCGTCTCGGCGAAGCGGCCATCCGGCGATAACCTTGCAAGTGCTGCTCGCAGTTCGGCTTCGAAGGCTTCAGCCTTGTCCCCCAGCGTTTCCGGCGAGGTGACCGAGGTCGAGAAGGCGCGGCCGATGATGTCGTCCGCGGTCAGCTGGCGCTCGCTGACGATGCCGATCCGCTCAAGATGGCTAAAGGGCGACTGCAGCAGGACGGTTTCGTGGGCGATCCAATCCGGGCCCTTGCGGCGCTCGCGGTCGGCGTTGCGCTCCGGCGCGAAGGTTTCCGACAGCGCGTTGACGGCGGCGCGCCAATCGGGCGTGGAGGCTATGTGGCGGTCGCCGAAGAGCACGACGCAGCCGTCTTCAACGCTGATGGCGTCGAGTGCCTTGAGCGTCGCCGGGCGGTCCATCCAGTGGAAGGAGCGGCCCATGACCGTCATCTTCAGCGGTGCAAGCGATGGGCCAAGATCATAGGACGAGCCCTGGATGAAATCGACGGCGACACCGGCCGTGTCGGCATCGGCGCGTGCGGTCTCCAGCATCTCCGGTTCGGGATCGATGCCGGTGACCTTTGCGCCTGTCATGCGGGCGAAGGCGATGCCGAGTTGGCCGGGGCCGCAGCCGAGGTCGAGCAGGCGTTCGCCTGTTTGCAGGCCGGCGCGCTCGGCGACGCGGGCAATCAGCTCGTCCGGATAGGGGACGCGGTAGCGGGTGTAATAGGCGGCCGTCGAGCGGAAGCGGCGAGCCTCGAAGGGGATGACGGTCATGGGGATATCCTCGGGCGCGATGTCTTTGGGGATGGGGACGCGGCCTACCTGAGCGAGGCAGGCCGGTGTCCGGCACCTTATTTGAAGCCCTCGACGCGGTGCGGCACGTAGGGCTCTTCCAGCGCAGCGACATCCTCGGCGGAGAGCTTGACGGAGAGCGCGCCGACGGCGTCGTCGATATGACCGGATTTCGAGGCGCCGATGATCGGGGCGGTGACGGCGCTCTTCTGCAGGATCCAGGCGGTGGCGATCTGGGCGCGGGAGACACCGTGTTTCTTGGCGAGATCGCCGACCTTGCCGATGATCGCGCGGTCCGCGTCCTCGGCCTGCTGGTAGAGCGTCTTGCCGAATTCGTCGGTCTCGCTGCGGGCGGTCTTTTCGTCATGGTCGCGGGTCAGGCGCCCGCGCGCCAGCGGGCTCCAGGGGATGACGGCGATCTTCTGGTCCTGGCAGAAGGGCAGCATCTCGCGCTCTTCCTCGCGGTAGAGCAGGTTCAGATGGTCCTGCATGCTGACGAATGGCGTCCAGCCATTGGCCCTTGACGTATATATCATCTTGGCGAACTGCCAGGCATGCATGGACGACGCGCCGATATAGCGCGCCTTGCCCGCCTTCACGACATCATGCAACGCCTCCAGCGTCTCCTCGATCGGCGTCGTCGGGTCGAAGCGGTGGATCTGATAGAGGTCGACATAATCGGTGCCGAGGCGCTTCAGGCTGTTGTCGATCTCGTCGAAGATCGCCTTGCGCGACAGGCCGGCGCCGTTCGGTCCGGGGCGCATGCGGTTGAAGACCTTGGTGGCGAGCACGATCTCGTCGCGGCGCGAAAAATCGCGGATAGCGCGGCCGACGATTTCCTCGGACGAGCCGTCGGAATAGGTGTTGGCGGTGTCGAGGAAGTTGATGCCGGCTTCGAGCGCCTGCCTTATCAGCGCGCGGCTCGGCTCCTCGGCCTGCGTCCAGCTGTGATTGCCGCGGCCGGGCTCGCCGAAGGTCATGCAGCCCAGGCAGATCTTCGAGACTTCGAGGCCGGTGCCGCCGAATTTGACGTATTCCATGAAATCACTCCGTGATGAGAAAAGAAACCCTGGCGCTACCCCTATCTAGGGCGCTACCCGCCAGATTGGCAGCGGCGGCAGCAAACAACCATGCGTTCCCCGGGGCGGGAAGGACGATCCGGCTTCACGCTTGCGTGAGCCGCGCCCAGGGTGTTAGCTGCTGCAGCATAAACGGACTTTTGCCCCCTTGATCTAAGATCGCGACCGAGACCCCACTGATGATCCTGCGCCCATGAAGCTGCCGCCGCGCGCTCGCTATGACGATCTCTACCGCGATTTCGCCTGGACGATCCCTGAGCATTTCAACATCGGCCGGGTGTGTTCGGACGATTGGGCGGCGCGCGAGCCGGAGCGGATCTGTCTTCAGCATTTCAGCCCGGATGGCGATCATCTCTCGTTGAGCTATGGCGTGCTTGCGGCGCGCTCGGCCTCGCTTGCCAATGGGCTCGTCGCGCAGGGTCTCGCAAAAGGCGATCGGGTGGCGCTGCTTCTGCCGCAGTCCTTCGAGACGGTGATCGCCCATATGGCGATCTACAAGATGGGCGCGATTGCGGTGCCGCTGGCGCTGCTCTTCGGCGTCGAGGCGCTGGAATATCGGCTGAAGACATCGGGTGCGGCCGCCGTCGTGACCAACGGCTTCGGCTTCGAGCGTGTCCATGAGATCCGCGATCGTCTGCCGGACCTCAAGACGGTGATCAGCGTCGATGCCGCGGAAGATGGCGGTGGCGTCGTCTCCTTCGCCGGCCTTGTCGAACGCCATTCAACCAGCTTCGACGTGCCGCCGACCGGGCCAGACGAGCCGGCGCTGATGATCTTCACCTCGGGCACAACGGGTGCGCCGAAGGGAGCGCTGCATGGGCACCGGGTGCTCGCCGGGCATATTCCGGGCATCCAGTTCGCGCATGAGGGTTTTCCGCAACCGGGCGACCGGATGTGGACGCCGTCGGATTGGGCCTGGGCCGGCGGGCTGCTCAACGCGCTGCTTCCGAGCCTGATGCTCGGCGTGCCCGTGGTCTCTTCGCCGGCGCAGAAATTCGATGCCGACATGGCCTACAGGATCATGGCCGAGATGGAGGTGCGCAACGGCTTCATTCCGCCGACGGCCCTGCGGCTGATGAAATCGGTGCCCGATCCGCGTCAGCGATACGATCTCAAGCTCCGCACCATCGGCGCTGCCGGCGAGGCGCTGGGGGCGGAGACGCATGATTGGGCGAGCCGCACGCTCGGCATCGAGGTCAACGAATTCTACGGGCAGACGGAGTGCAATTTCGTGCTCTCCTCGAACGCCGCGCTTGGCGTGAGCAAGCCGGGGGCGATCGGCAAGGCGGTGCCGGGGCATAAGGTGGCGATCGTCGATGAGTCCGGCGCGGTGCTGGCGCCGGGCGCCGTCGGCCAGATTGCGATCGCGCGGCCCGATCCGGTGATGTTTCTTGGCTATTGGAACGACGCGGAGGCGACCGCGCGCAAATTCGCCGGCGACTGGCTGCTGACAGGCGATCTTGGCCGGCAGGACGATGACGGTTACATCACCTTCCTCGGCCGCGACGACGACGTCATCACCTCATCCGGCTACCGCATCGGCCCGGCCGAGATCGAGGACTGCCTGAGCGGCCATCCGGCCGTGCAGATGGCGGCGGCGGTGGGGAAGCCCGACGCGCTGCGCACCGAGATCGTCAAGGCTTACGTGGTACTGGCGCCGGGGTTTGCGGCAAGCGACACGCTGGCGGCGGAGATCCGCGACTGGGTGAAGATGCGGCTGTCGATGCACGAATATCCGCGCGAGGTGGCGTTCGTCGATGCGCTGCCGCTGACGACGTCGGGCAAGGTGATCCGGCGGATGTTGCGGGAGCGGGCGGTGGGGGAGGGGTAGGACGCGGGGATAATAATCTTGCGCGGCGAGAGATATCGCCTTGATATCAGCCACTTGCGTATTCGATTTTTCCCATCCATCCCCGCTGAAACCATCCAGCCGATACTGATGTCGTCATTGGACAGGGAGCCGGGTCGCGAACCGGATCTGACACATCAGGGCGCAAGCCCGGCGTCCGGTGATGGTTGTTGAAAGGTGGATGATTGGGTCGTCAGGATCTGACATCCGTCCGGAAGCGAAAGGCCGAGAGACGCTCCTGTCGGCCTGGATATCCGGAAACCTCGATATGATCGGGCAGGCGATATTGCCTGACATTCCTATTCTATACCAAACGTTGCCTGCCCATTCCCATCCTGCCATGCCGTCGCGGAGAGGTCTCCGGCGCGGGGTTTTGTGGTGTGTGGTTGGCGCGCCGTCTGTGGCCGACGCCTTTCGTTCAGATTTTACCGCGTGATACCCCCCTCTGCCCTGCCGGGCATCTCCCCCACAAGGGGGGAGATCGACTCGTGGAGAGGTCTTCGCAAAACTTTGAGGCAGGAGCGAGCGGGTAAGCCTAGCCAATCTCCCCACCTGTGGGGGAGATGCCCGGCAGGGCAGAGGGGGGTACCCCACGGCACGACATCAACGACGGCTTGCTGTCGGCATCAGATGGGGCCGCTCTTGAGGCCCGCACCTCACCCCCGCCCAGCCAGCGACATGATCTTCTGCCGCAGCATCTTCGCGACATTGCGGGTGCTGCTGTAGAGGTGGAGCTGGGTGGCGACCTGGCGGACGTCGCGGTCGGCGTTCTGGTTGAGGCCGATGACGACGGTGCCCATCTCTTCGCGTTCCTGCCAGAAGCGGCTCATGATCGGATGGTCGGGGACGGCGCAGCTGTCGGAGCGGACGATGTTGGCGTCGTCGAGGTGCCATTCGGTGAGTTCGCCCATCAAGAGCTTGCCCGGCGAATAGCGGGCGTAGGCCTCGTCATAGGCGGTCTTCCAGGTGTAGGCCTCGCCGCCCATCATCAGCACGACGGTGGAGGCGATCGATTTGCCGTTGAAGTCGATCGAGTGGATACGCACGGCGTCGACGGCGGCCAGGTTGGAGATCGCCTCGCGGGCAAAGGCCATGTGCAGGCGGTCGGTGACCAGCGCGCTGCGCTTCTTGCCCTTCCAGCCGCCGGCTTCGAGCGCCAGGAACTCCTCGAAGCGCATATGGATGTCGCGCGGCTGGCGGGCGACGTTGTAGACGACCGTGCCCTTCTCCTCGAGCAGCCGCCATTGCCGGCGCATCTCGCGCATGTGCGAGGAGGAGACCGACTGGCGCAGATAGGCGACGGCGTCCTCGTCGCTCTGCAGCATCGGGCGCAGATAGGGGTTGGTGGTCGTGATCGGCAGGTTGCGGCCGATGGCGACGGCGCGGATCATGCGGGCGAAGATGCCGTTCAGGCGCAGATCCGGCAGCACCAGGATGCCGGGCATGCGCAGGTCGCGGGCGGTCAGGCCCTCGAGGAAATTGTCGAGCGTTTCGGCGGCATCCTCGCCGTCGAGCAGCGGCGTGCCCAGCGGCGCGAAGCTGTTGGCCCACACGCGGATGATCGAGGGGCCGACGGCGAAGCCCGGCTTTTCGACCGAGAACGGCATCAGCACGCGCAGGCGGCTGCGGGTCTCGTTCTGGTCGCGCAGCAGCGCGAAATTGACCTCGCGGTCGTCAAGACGCGGCATGGCAGGCGCCAGGAAGCGGCCGGTGAAGAAGACATTCGGCTCCAGCGCGCGGTTGGACAGGAAATCCAGCTCGTCCTGCAGGTCGTAGCCGAGCTTGCCGGAATACACGCAGAGCTCGCGGCCGGGGCGGCCGATCTCGACGCGGGCTTCGGCCTGCGGTGCATCGAATTCCAGCGATGCCAGCTCGTGGACCATGCGGTTGGCGGTCGAGTCTGTGGTCTGGGTTCCGGGAGGATTGCGCACCATACTGTCAGGCTTCCATATCGTTGCCGGCGCTGGCCGGTCTGGCGAAGGCGAAGAGGGCGATGCCGAGCGTGCGGCGGACTGCGAGATGCAAGAGCACCGCCTCGACGCCCATGGCGGAGGCCGTGGCGATCGCCGCGCCCTCGATGCCGAAATGGGGGATGAGGAGAATGTTGAGGGTGACGTTTGCCGTCAGCGCGCCGGCATAGAGCGCGACGCAGATATTCTGCTTTCCGGCCATCATCAGCAATGTTTCTGCGGGCCCTACCAGCGCCTTGGCGAGAATGCCGGCAAGCAGGATCGCCATCAGCACATAGCCTGCCGTAAAGGCGCCGCCGAAGAGCGACAGTAGCAGATGACCGGCCGCGAGCACGACGAGACCGACCGCCAACGCCGGCCAGAAGGTCCATCTGGCGGCATCGAAGGCGGCGGCGGCAAGCTCGGCGCGGGTGCCTTCGGCGATGATGCTGGAAAAGCGCGGGCCGGAAGCAGCCTTGACCGAGAAATTGATGAAGTGAACCAGCGCCATGGTTTTCGCGGCGGCGAAGTAGATGGCGACTTCGTGCGGCTCAAGGAAAATGCCGACGACGACGACGTCGGAATTGGTGAGCAGGAAGCTGACGCCCTCGATCAGGAAGATGGGGAAGGCGACGCTTAGCCAGCTCAGGAAGTCGACCTTGCTCGGACCCTGGTGATAATGCCGGCGCAGGCGGATGAGGGTTGCCACATACTGGCCGAGCGCAGTGAGGTAGGTTGCGACCAGCGCCGCCTGCATGGCGGTGACCGCCGTGTGCGGCGCGCCGAGGCCGATCGCTGCAAGCATGCAGCTGATGATCAGGATCGGGCGGATGATATAGACGGGGCTCAGCGCCATGACGGGCCAGTGATTGGCGCGCGAGGTGCCCTCCAGTATGTCGCCCAGCGCGATCATCGGCATGGCGAGCAGGCCGAGGAATATCGGCACGACGTAATAGCTCTGGATGCGATCGCCGAAGAGATGCAGGCCGACCATGCCGATGGCGAGCACCGCGGTTCCGGACAGCAGGCCGAAGATCCGGGCGGTGCCGGTCAGT
Organism: Rhizobium sp. Rhizsp42; assembly: GCF_047304155.1. NCBI lineage: Bacteria > Pseudomonadati > Pseudomonadota > Alphaproteobacteria > Hyphomicrobiales > Rhizobiaceae > Rhizobium > Rhizobium sp. Rhizsp42. The sequence goes on from NZ_JBGLYS010000020.1 coordinate 21,149, forward strand.
CCGCGAATTTCCTCGAAGGCGCCCGATGCCTTGTATTGCGGCAGGAAGCGGACGATGGCGGTGTGGAAGCCGAGGCAGGAGAGATCGCCGAAGAGAACGATCAGCACCCAGACGAAGACGAAGATGCCGTATTCGTACTCGCCCATCAGGCGGGCCAGGATGATTTGCGAGAGAAATGCGAGGGCGGCGCTGATGACGCGGATCGCAAATGCGGTGAGCGCCATGCGCTGGGCGGCGGCCTTTTCGCCGCGCTTCGTCATGATATCGCCGAGCATGCGAAGAAGGCGACCGCCCGCAGGACGCAGGCTCGCCGGTAGCATCTTCTCCGCCGTCTCGATGACCGCCATAATGGACACGCAAAACTCTCTGGCAAATCGTGCCTAGAGTAGTGGCATGACACGGTTAAGAAACGGTTGTGACGGAGCCCTCAGGCTTAACCTGTCCCCAACTCAAGGCGTCAGCCGCCGCCGCGCGTCAGCGCCCTGTCTATCAGGACATCCAGCACCTCGGCGTAGCTGACGCCCGACGCCGCCATGGCCTTGGCGTACATGCTGATATTGGTGAAGCCGGGTATGGTGTTGAGCTCGTTGACGACGAAGGACATGTCCTGCATCAGGAAGAAATCGACGCGGGCCATGCCGTCGCAGCCGAGCGCCTTGAAGGCCTGGCGCGCGGTCTTGCGCAGCTCGTCCTCTGTCTCCTTCGGCAGCTGCGCGGGCACGCGGAGTGCTGCGCCTGCTTCATCGATATATTTCGCTTCGTAGCTGTAAAAACCGTGGCTTTCGGCCGGCGCGATTTCGCCCGGCAGCGAGACTGTGATTTCGCCATTTGCGTGCTCAAGCACGCTGAACTCGATCTCGCGGCCGGCGATGAATTCTTCGGCGAGGAGCTTAGTGTCGTGCTTGAAGCCCTCGGCAAGCGCGGCGGCGAAATCCGCTTGCGTCCTGACCTTGCTGACGCCGACCGAGGAGCCCTGGCGGGCGGGCTTGATGAAGAGCGGCAGGCCGAGTTGGCGCGAGGCGGCGTCGAAAGTCGGCACGCTGTCTTCCTCGATGCAGAGCGCTTTCGCCACGGGTAGCTCAGCTTCCCGGAGCAGGCGCTTGGCAATGTCCTTGTCGATCGCGGTCACCGATCCGAGCAGGCCGCAGCCGGCGAGCGGCACGCGGGCAACGGATGCCAGCCCCTGGATCGAGCCGTCCTCGCCATGCATTCCATGCAGAACGGGGAAGAGGACGTCGATCGCGGGGACTTCATAGGGCTGCGCGCCTTGCGGGATGGCGAGCATGCGGCCCTGGCCGCCCGGCAGAAGGCTGACCTCGACGGCTTCCTCGGCCTTGGCGGCAGCCGACAGCGTGGTGCCCTTGGGCAGGAGCCGCCATTTTCCTTCCCTGGTCACGAAGATCGGCAGGACGTCGTAACGCTCTGCGTCGAGTGCTGCGACGACATTGGTTGCCGAGAGGACGGAGACGTCGTGCTCCGGCGAGCGGCCGCCGAAGAGGATGGCGATGCGCGGGCGGGGCGATGTCGGGCGGGCGGGCTGTGTCGGCATGGCGGATGGGTCCCCTTGGATCGTTGTTATCGGTCGAGCCGGATCGCGACGCCGCGATTGGCGAAGAAGCGGTCGAAGGTCTCGATCGGCAGCTCGACGTCGGCCTGGCTGGCTTCGTCATGGCCGGATGGGTTGTGGAAGCGGATGGTATCGGCGCTTGCGGCCGTCACCAGCACGAGATGGCCGCCCTTTGAAGGCGGCTGGCGGTCCGGCCAGCGGATCTGGCTGTTGACCGAGGCGATGAAGAAGGCGTTCTCCTTCAGGATGTCGGCGATACCAGGTGTCTGAAGGCCGGTGATCGTTTTCGCGTCGAGGCCGAAGGTTTCGCCGACATAGGTGACGAAGGGCGCGTAGATCAGCCCCTTGATCGATTGGTCTTCTTCGTTGACGACATAACCGCCGAAGCGGGTGCAGCCGCGTGCGAGGTCGATGATGCGGTGGTCTTCGCCCCTGGCGGCAAGGATCATCTTCAGGCAGGCCATACCACAGATGTTGACGGACCAGCGCGCATATTCCTCGACGCTGTCGGCGCCGGATTGCTGCCAGAGCGGATCATCAAGCAAGGCGGAAGCGCCGCGCTCCAGCATGGAGGGCGTCATCGACGCTGTTTCCCATTGGCTGAAATAAGGGGCCTTGTAAGCGGTGCGGTTCATCGCGTGTCCCTGAAATCAATTCTGATATCGGCGCAAGCTCGGCGAACAAAGCGACTGTTTTGCGGCTGAATTTCGAGCGGAATATGAAATTGGAAGTTGTGGGCGTAGCGCATGAAAAAGCCCTCGCGACATCCAGGTCGCGAGGGCTTCGATCTCAGGTCTCGATCAGGTCTCAGGCCTGCTCGAAGGCGCCGTGGCAGTGCTTGTACTTCTTGCCCGAACCGCAGGGGCAGACCTCGTTGCGGCCGACCTTGCCCCAGGTTGCAGGGTCGTCGGGGTTGCGGTTTTCAGGCGCAACGATGACTTCCGATGCTTGGTAGACCGAGCCGAACTCGTCTTCGCCGGTATTGGGGTCGATGTGGTGCGCCTGCATGGCCGGCGGTTCCGGCTGCTCCTGCTGCACCAGTTCGACACGCATCAGCTGGGCGGTGACGGCCTGGCGGAGGCTGTTGAGCAGCGTGTTGAAAAGCTCGAAGGCTTCCGACTTGTATTCCTGCAGCGGGTCACGCTGGGCGTAGCCACGGAAACCGACGACGGAACGCAGGTGGTCGAGATTGACGATGTGCTCGCGCCACAGCGCGTCCAGCGTCTGCATGACGATCGAACGCTCGACGTAATGCATGATGTCGTCGCCGAAGCGCTCGGCCTTTTCGGTGAAGACGGCGTTGGCCGCTTCCGTCAGGCGTTCGCGGATATCGTCTTCGCCGATGCCCTCTTCCTTGACCCAGTCCTCGATCGGCAGATCGAGATTGAGGAGCGCGTTGGCCTGCTCCTTGAGGCCGACGGCATCCCACTGTTCGGCGTAGGCGCGCTCGGGGATGTGCTTTTGAACCAGATCCTCGATCACTTCGCGACGCATGTCGGAAACGGTCTCGGAAATGTTGGTTGCTTCCATCAGCTCGAGGCGCTGTTCGAAGACCACCTTGCGCTGGTCGTTCAGAACGTCGTCGTACTTCAAGAGGTTCTTGCGGATATCGAAGTTGCGGGCTTCGACCTTCTTCTGCGCGCGTTCCAGAGCCTTGTTGATCCAGGGATGGACGATCGCTTCGCCTTCCTTGAGACCGAGCTTGGTCAGCATCGAATCCATACGGTCCGAGCCGAAGATGCGCATCAGGTCGTCCTGAAGCGAGAGATAGAACTTCGAGCGGCCCGGGTCGCCCTGACGGCCGGAACGGCCGCGCAGCTGGTTGTCGATACGGCGGCTTTCGTGGCGTTCGGTGGCGATGACGTAGAGGCCGCCGGCGGCCAGCGCCTTTTCCTTGAGCTGCTTGATCTCTTCGCGGATCGCCTCGATCTTGGCGTCGCGCTCCGGACCTTCCTCGACTTCGCCGAGCTCACGCTCGACACGCATGTCGAGGTTGCCGCCGAGCTGAATGTCGGTACCGCGACCCGCCATGTTGGTGGCGATGGTGACCGCGCCGGGCACGCCGGCCTGGGCGACGATATAGGCTTCCTGCTCGTGGTAGCGGGCGTTCAGAACCTGGAAGTTGTTGAAGCCCTGCTTGCGCATGAGGTCGGCGAGCAGTTCGGATTTTTCGATCGAGGTCGTGCCAACGAGAACCGGCTGGCCGCGCTTCTGAGCGTCGGCAATTTCGGCGATGATCGCCTTGTACTTCTCTTCGAAGGTCCGGTAGACCTCGTCGTCTTCGTCGATACGCTGGATCGGCAGGTTGGTCGGTACTTCGACGACGTCGAGACCGTAGATGTTGCCGAATTCTTCCGCTTCCGTCTGCGCGGTACCGGTCATGCCGCCGAGCTTGTCGTACATGCGGAAGTAGTTCTGGAAGGTGATCTGTGCCAGCGTCTGGTTCTCAGGCTGGATCTTCACATGTTCCTTGGCTTCCAGCGCCTGGTGCTGGCCTTCCGAATAACGGCGGCCCGGCATCATGCGGCCGGTAAATTCGTCGATGATGACGATCTCGTCGTTGCGGACGATGTAGTCCTTGTCGCGGGTGAAGAGCTTGTGGGCCTTCAGCGCGTTGTTGACGTGGTGGACGATCGCGACGTTCTCGATGTCGTAGAGGCTGGCGCCCTTCAAGAGGCCGGCTTCACGCAGGAGGTTTTCGAGTTTCTCGGTGCCTTCTTCGGAGAAGTTGGCCGAACGCTGCTTTTCGTCGATCTCGTAGTCGCTCTCGACGAGCAGCGGGATGAAGGTGTCGATCGTGTTGTAGAGATCGGAGCGGTCGTCGAGCGGACCGGAGATGATCAGCGGCGTGCGCGCTTCGTCGACGAGGATCGAGTCCACTTCGTCGACGATGGCGTAGTTGTGGCCGCGCTGAACCATCTGGCCCTTCTCGTACTTCATGTTATCACGCAGATAATCGAAGCCGAGTTCGTTGTTGGTCGCGTAGGTGATGTCGCAGCCATAGGCCGCCGCGCGTTCCTCGTCCGACAGACCGTGGACGATGACGCCCGTGGTCAGGCCGAGGAAGCTGTAGAGGCGCGACATGGTGGCCGCGTCGCGCTGGGCGAGGTAGTCGTTGACGGTAACGACGTGGACGCCCTTGCCCGACAGCGCGTTCAGATAGACGGGAAGCGTGCCGACCAGCGTCTTGCCTTCACCCGTCTTCATTTCCGCGATCGCGTTGGAATGAAGGATCATGCCGCCGATCAGCTGGACGTCGAAGGGGCGCATGCCGAGCACGCGGCGCGAGGCTTCGCGCACGACGGCAAAGGCCGGGACGAGGATGTCGTCGAGCGTCTTGCCTTCGGCGAGCAGCTTGCGGAACTCCACCGTCTGGGCGGCGAGCTGTTCGTCGGACAGCGCCTTGGTCTTTTCCTCAATCGCATTGATTGCGGCGACGTTCGGCTGGAAGGACCGCACGCGGCGATCATTGGCGGAGCCAAATAGTTTGCGGGCGATGCCGCCAAAGCTGACCATACGACTGGTCCTTTCTGAATATTCATCCCGGGCTTCTCGTAAGGGCGGCCCGGCCGAATTTCGGGCGCACGTATCGAAACGCCAGGAAACTTTTCTGGACGCGAGGTTGCGTGACAGATAAGAGGGGGGTCGAATGATGTCAACGGATTTGGCTGATATAGAAAGGCCACATTCCAGTGTTGATGCCTGTTTCAGGGCAGGATTCAAGAAGTTGAAGCCGGTGGGTTAACTGTGAAGGAATGTTTGATGTTGAACTACAACAGAATCGCCGTGATGGCACTCGCCACGTTCGTCGCCTTCCAGGCGCCGGTGCGGGCACAGGACGGCGCTGACGCCGTCGTTGCCAAGGTCGGCGATGTCGAAATCCACCAGTCGGAACTCGACCTGGCGATCGCCAACCTCGATCCGCAGCTGGCGCAGCTGCCTGACGACCAGAAGAAGGTCGCTGCACTTTCCGCTGCCATCGACGTGAAGCTGCTTGCCAAGGACGCGGCCGCTGAGAAGCTCGACCAGTCGGCTGAGTTCAAGAAGCGCATGCAGTACCTCGCCGATCGCGAGCTGCACAACGCCTACTTCAAGAAGCACGTCGTCGACACCGTGACCGATGCTGAAGTCAAGGCACGCTACGACAAGGAAGTAGCGGCTCTTCCGAAGCAGGAAGAAGTTCACGCCCGCCACATCCTGGTGAAGACGGAAGACGAAGCCAAGGACGTCATCAAGCAGCTCGACGCCGGCAAGAACTTCGCCGACCTCGCCAAGGAAAAGTCCACCGACCCGAACAAGGCTGACGGCGGCGATCTCGGCTATTTCACCAAGGGCCGCATGGTCAAGGAATTCGAAGACGCGGCTTTCGCGCTCGACAAGGGTGCCTACACCAAGACGCCGGTGAAGACCGATTTCGGCTACCACGTCATCCTCGTCGAGGATAAGCGCGACGCCGCTCCTCCGGCTTACGACCAGGTCAAGGATCAGGTTCGTCAGCTCGTCATGCGCGACAAGTATCTTGCGCTTCTCGCCTCCGCCAAGGAAAAGTCCAAGATCGACATCACGGACGAAGCCCTGCGCAAGGGCTATGACGACGCCAACAAGCAGCCGCAGCCGGGTGACGCGCCCGCAGCAGCGCCGGCTCAGCAGTAACAGTATCCATCGAGGGCCCGGTTTTTCCGGGCCCTTCCGTATCCCCTTTCATGCCAGGTCGATGATCATGTCCGGTTCCGTCTCCCCGCTCGCTCCCAAAACCTTCGTGTCCATGCCAGCACTACGCGGTGTTCGCATGGCGACCGCCTCGGCGGGGATCAAGTACAAGAACCGCACCGACGTCCTGATGATGGTGTTCGACAAGCCGGCGGCCGTTGCCGGTGTCTTCACCCGTTCCAAGTGCCCGTCGGCACCCGTCGATTTCTGCCGCGCCAACCTGCCCGGCGGCGTTGCGCGCGCCGTGGTCGTCAATTCCGGCAATGCCAACGCCTTTACCGGCGTGAAGGGCCGTGAAGCGACCGCGCTCACCGCCAAGTCCGCGGCAGCCGCCGTCGGCTGCAGCGAGAGCGAGATTTTCCTCGCCTCCACCGGCGTCATCGGCGAGCCGCTCGACGCCACCAAGTTTTCCGGCGTGCTCGACACGCTCTATTCCGACGCTACCGGTGATTTCTGGTTCGAGGCCGCCAAGGCGATCATGACCACCGACACCTATCCGAAGGTCGCGACCCGCACGGCCGAGATCGGCGGCGTTGCGGTCTCGATCAACGGCATCGCCAAGGGCGCCGGCATGATCGCGCCCGACATGGCGACGATGCTCTCCTTCGTCGTCACCGACGCCGACATCGCGCCGGCAGCGCTGCAGGCGATGCTTTCCGCCGGTGTCGATCCGACCTTCAACTCGATGACCGTCGACAGCGACACCTCGACATCCGACACGCTCATGCTGTTTGCCACCGGTGCTGCCGCCGAAGACGGCCAGGTTCGCGTCGAGACGGCCGACGATCCGCGCCTCGCATCGTTCCGCGCCGCGCTCAACGATCTCCTCAAGGATCTGGCGCTGCAGGTCGTGCGCGACGGCGAAGGCGCCACCAAGATGCTCGAGATCACCGTGACGGGTGCCGAAAGCGATGCTGCCGCCAAGACGATCGCGCTGTCGATCGCCAATTCGCCGCTGGTCAAGACCGCGGCCGCCGGCGAGGACGCCAACTGGGGCCGTATCGTCATGGCCGTCGGCAAATCCGGCGAAATGGCCGATCGCGACCGCCTCGCCATCTGGTTCGGCGACGTGCGCGTTGCCGTCAATGGCGAACGTGATGCCGGCTACTCGGAAGAGGCCGCCTCCAACGTCATGAAAAAGCAGGACATTCCGGTGAAGGTCGAAATCGGCCTCGGAAACGGTACGGCAACGGTCTGGACGTGCGACCTCACAAAGGAGTATGTCGCCATCAACGGTGACTACCGGAGCTGATTTTTCATTGACTGAAGCATTCCCCAAGAAGGCAAATCTGCCGCTCGTGCGCAGGCTGGAAGCCGTCGGTTTCCGGGCCTGGCCTGCCTCGTCGGTTGTCTACGACGGCAGCTGGCAGGTGCGGCTGACGGCGGGGCATCCGTCGAACCGGCTGAACTCGATCGTGCCGCTCGATCCGTCGGATCATCGCGATGTCGAGATCCGGCTTGCCAAGGCGAGCCGCAAGTTCGAGGCCTATGGCCGCCCGGCGGTGCTGCGACAGACGCCGCTGGCCTCGCCCGTGCTGATCGACCTGGTGAAGGCCGAGGGCTGGACGCCGTTCGACGAAACCATCGTCATGACCTGCGATCTCGCCAATGCCGATCTGCCGGATACGCTCGATCACCTGCCGACGCATGACATCAGCCGCTTCGTGGACGCCAATCTGGCGACCGACCAGGTGTCGACGAAGCTGAAGCCGGCGCTCGCCGAAGTGATCAACGCGATCAAGCCGCCATCCGGTCTGTTCATGGTGGAAGATCCGGAAACGGGCCCGCTGGCGACCGTGCTCTGCGTGCAGGACAACGATCTGGCCGGCATCATGTCGCTCTCCGTCACGCCCTCGCGTCGCCGCGAGGGCTTGGGCCTCGAGATTCTGACATCGGCTCTGCGCTGGGCGCGGATGCGCAGCGCCCGCTCGGCCTGGTTGCAGGTCAAGACCGGCAATGTGCCTGCGATCGCGCTCTACGAACGGCTCGGCTTCGTCGAGGCCTATCGCTATTCCTACTGGCGGCGGGATATTTGCCGATGAGCGCGACAAGCGTGAGCAATACTGGCCACAGCATTCTCCTCGTCGTTGCCTGCGCGTTGATCGACACGGATGGCCGCATCCTGTTGGCGCAGCGGCCCGAAGGGAAATCGCTCGCCGGCCTCTGGGAATTTCCCGGCGGCAAGATGGAGCCGGGCGAGACGCCGGAGGAGACGCTGGTGCGCGAGCTTCACGAAGAGCTCGGGATCACGACCAAGGTCGCGTGCCTGGCGCCGCTCACCTTCGCCAGCCACACCTACGAGAAATTCCACCTTCTGATGCCGCTTTACGTCTGCCGTCGTTTCGAGGGCATTCCTGTCGGCCGCGAAGGGCAGGCGATCAAGTGGGTCAAGCCGCAGGCGCTGCGCGATTACCCCATGCCGCCGGCCGATGAGCCGCTGATCCCCATCCTGCAGGACCTACTTTAGAAATTTCTATTTTATAACTTTTTCTGTGCCAATCTGGCTGTGGATATTAATCGATCGTTTAACAGATTCTGGCAAAGATCGGCCTCAATCAAGCAACTGGCGTGTGTGTAGAAGGCTTGACGCATGGACGACGATTTCTGGAAAGCAGTTCGGGAGAAAGAGCAGGCTTCGGTTTCCTCGCGCAAGACGGGGGCGCTGAACATCGCCTTGCTGTTTGGCACGGCCGTCGTGGCCCTGACACTGATCCTGACACCGATGCTCGCCGACAAGTCGAAGTCGAGCGTCTTCGCCAGCGCGCCGTCTGAATTCGATTCCATCACGACGGGTTCTATCCCGAAGGGCGAGAACGGCCCGAAGAGCGAAAACGGCAAGCGCTACACGATCCGTCGCAGCATTCTGCAGGATACGCCGGGCTCCGTCTGCGTGGTGCAGGGCTATGGAAGCGGTGTTGGCTGCTGAGGGCCTGGGGCCCGAGGCGAAGTAAAGAAATCGACTGTGATGTCGAGCGACGAGGGACGAATGACGAGACTTCTGAAAGCATTTGTCGCCGATCGTAACGGCGCCACCGCTATCGAATACGGCCTCATCGCCGCCCTTATCGCCACCGCGCTTATCACCGGCGTCGGCGCGCTCAGCGGACAGCTGAACAACGTCTTCACCATCATCGCAAGCAAGATACCGTCGCTCACCTGAGCGGGGTTAGAGCGAAAAGCTCTATTGCTTGAGCTTGTGCTCCTCGACCTTCAATGCGTCGGCAAGCCTGACTTTCGCCGATCCCGGTCGCAGCGGCTTCTGCTGGCTCTCATGCGGCGCCCATCCCGAGACATAGATGATCGAGAAGGTGGCACGGATGCGGCCATCCGGATCGGAATAGCGTTCCGCGTATAGCTCGGCGGCGCGCATGAAGAAGGCGCGCGTCAGAGGCTTGCTGCTGCGCTCGGCAAGCGGATTGGTCATGCCCATGGCGCGCAGGTCGCGCATCAGCGGAAAGATGGAATCGTAGCGGACCGTATAGGTCTCGGCGTCGATGACCGGCAGCGCGAAACCGGCGCGCTGCATCAGGCCGCCGACATCGCGGACATCGGCGAAGGGAATGACGCGCGGGCTGGCGCCGCCGGTCATCTCGATCTCGGTGGCGAGCAGGACCTCGCGCAGTTCCTGCAACGTGCCGGAGCCGGGAATGGCGGCGAGGAACAGGCCGTCGGGGCGCAGCGCGCGGCGAATCTGGATGAAGACGCCGGGTGTGTCGTTGGTCAGGTGCAGGCTGAGCGGCGCGATCACCAGATTGGCCGATTGCGGCTCCAGCGGAACCATCTCCAGCGGCGCTTCGATGAAGGCGTCGTCGGACGTGGCGTAGGCCTGTTCGCTTTCGACGCGGGTAAGGCTGCCGATCTTGCCGGTGGCCTTGGCGGCGCGGGCGGCCGATCCGGTCGCGCCATGCAGTTCGACGGCGTGCTCGAAGGTGCGCTCGACGACGGCGAGGCGTTCGCCCAGTTCGTCGGCTGCGATATCGAGCAGGAAGCTTGCCTTCGGATCGTTGTTGCGAAGCGCGCGGTGCCGGTTCGCCGCGATCCTGTTGGTATCGAAGATGATGTCCATGCCGACGTCAATAATCCTGCCGGGCCGGGGCGGCAAGGCGATTTTCCTGTTGCGCGAAATGCGCTATCGTTCGCCATGGGGTTGCGGGGATGGCAAGGTTTGGCGGGGATCGACCGGGCGCTGAGGCGTCCGCTCTCGGCCATGGTCGACCTCATCTACCCGCCCGCCTGCGCCGTCTGCGGCGTATCGACGGGGCGGCATCGCGGCGTCTGCCCAAAATGCTGGTCGGCGCTGCGCTTCATCGAGCGGCCCTATTGCGAGGTTCTCGGCATTCCCTTCTCGCATGATCTCGGCCCGGGGATTTTGAGTGCCGCCGCCATCGCCGACCCACCGCCTTTCGACCGTCTGCGCACGGCGGCCTTTCACGACGAGGCGGTGCGCAATCTCGTGCACGGGCTGAAATACCGAGACCGCACCGACCTGGCGCCGATGATGGCGGCGTGGATGCTCCGGGCATCCGATGGCGCCGTCGAGCGCTGCGATGCGATCCTGCCGGTGCCGCTGCATCGCACACGCATCCTGTCGCGCCGGTTCAACCAGGCGGCGGAGCTGGCGCGCCACATGGCAAAACAGGCAGAGCGCCCGCTGCTGTCCGCGACGCTGCTGCGCGTTCGCCGCACGCGCCAGCAGGTGGGGCTCGGCGCCAAGGCGCGGCAGGAGAATGTGCGCGGCGCCTTTGCGGTCTCTAAGGGACGCGAGGGCGATGTGTTCGGAAAGCGGCTGGTGCTGATCGACGATGTCTATACGACCGGCGCGACGGTAGCGGCCGCTGCCAGGGTGCTGCGCCGCGCGGGTGCCGCCGATATCACGGTTTTGACCTTTGCAAGGGCGCTATCCGAAACTATATGACAGGGAGATTACTGCCTTGTCTGGAGTTACGATGGTACCGGTTACGATCTATACGCGCGATGGCTGCGGTTTTTGCGTTCGCGCCAAGTCTCTTCTTTCCGAGAAGGGTGTCGATTTCGTGGAGCACAATGCGAGTGTGACGCCGGCCGTCCGCGCCGAGATGATCGCGCGCGCCAATGGCGGCTCGACTTTCCCGCAGATTTTCATAGGCGACAAGCATGTCGGCGGGTGCGATGATCTCTATGCGCTGGAGCGTGCGGGCAAGCTCGACCCGCTGCTGGCCGCTTAGGACAAGCCGATGACCTTCAAGGCCGCCGCCATTCAGATGTGTTCGGGTATCGATCCGCAGCGCAACGCGGCCGCCATGGCGCGGCTGGTGCGCGAGGCGGCCGCCTCGGGCGCAACCTATGTGCAGACGCCCGAGATGACCGGAATGCTGCAGCGCGACCGCGCCGCCGGCAAGCTGCATCTGCGCGACGAGGCCAACGACATCATCGTTCGCACCGCGCGAGAGCTCGCAAGCGAACTGCAGATTTACGTGCATGTCGGCTCCACCGCGATCGCGCTCGACGACGGCAAGCTTGCCAATCGCGGCTATCTCTTCGGTCCCGATGGCAAGATCCTCAATCGCTACGACAAGATCCACATGTTCGACGTCGATCTCGACAATGGCGAGAGCTGGCGCGAGAGCGCTGCCTATCGGCCGGGGCAGGAGGCGCGCGTCGTGTCGCTGCCGTTTGCAGAGATGGGCTTTGCGATCTGCTACGACGTTCGCTTCCCGGCGCTGTTTCGCGCCCAGGCGGTCGCCGGAGCGCAGGTTATGACGGTGCCTGCCGCCTTCACGCGCCAGACCGGCGAGGCGCATTGGGAAATCCTGCTGCGGGCGCGTGCCATCGAGAACGGCATGTTCGTGATCGCCGCCGCGCAGGCCGGCGTGCATGAGGATGGGCGCGAGACCTTCGGGCATTCGATGATCATCGATCCCTGGGGCAAGATCCTGGCATCCGCTGGTGGCACCGGCGAGGCGATCGTGATCGCCGAGATCGATCCGGCCGCCGTGAAGGCCGCGCGCGACAAGATCCCCAATTTGAAGAATGCCCGCGAGTTCTCGATCGAGACGGTTGGCGGCGATGTCTCCGGAGGCGTGGCCGCTTGATCCGTTATTCGCTGCGTTGTGACAATGCCCATGAGTTCGAAGGCTGGTTTTCCGAAAGCGCCGATTTCGACCGCCAGGTCGCATCCGGCTTTCTCACCTGTCCCACCTGCAATTCGGCCGCCGTCTCCAAGGTGCTGATGGCGCCGTCGGTCTCGACCGCGCGCAAGAAGGACCAGATGCAGACGGTCGCCATGGATGCCGTGCGCCGCGAGGCGTTTCAGAAGCTGAAAGAGGCGGTGACCGCGATCAAGGCCAACTCCGAGGATGTCGGCGAGCGCTTCCCCGAGGAGGCGCGCAAGATCCATTACGGCGAAGCCGATGCGCGTGGGATCATCGGCCAGACGACGCCGGATGAGGCGCAGGCGCTTCTCGACGAAGGCATCGAGATCGCCGCCCTTCCCGTGCTTCCCGACGACGTGCACTAGGATGAGTTCTGAAGCGCGCCTTGCGATGTATAACTTCGGTTTGCATGTGGCGCCCTTCGAGAGCGACGCCGTCGAGGGTTTTCGGCTGCGTGAACCGGCCAATTTCGAGGCCGCACGGCGCGCTTGCGGCTTTGTCGGCCGCTCCGGTTATGCCGGCGAACCCGGCGTGCGAAGTTGGGGGCCGCAGGTCTTTCCGCGTTTCATCGAGGGCAGCGGTTTCGATAGCGCGCCATCGTCCCTGTCGCTCTGGGCCGATATCGAATCGCTGATGGCGTTCAGCTATGACGGCGTGCATGCCGATGCGCTGAAGCACGCGCGCAACTGGAACGTCAAACCATCATGGCCACCGCTCGTTCTCTGGTGGGTGGAGCCGCATCATCGGCCCGATTGGGCCGAGGCCGTCGAACGCTTCGAGCATCTGGCCGATCACGGGCCGAGCGCCCGGGCCTTCACGTTCAAGATACCCTTTGGGCCTGACGGGGCAGCGGTCGAGATCGACCGCGCCCGCGTCAAGGAACTGGCGGCGCGCAACGCCGAGACGCAAGCCGATCTGCTTGCACATGTCAGGACGTTGAAAGTCTAGTCGGATGGCAGGCGGGTGCGCTTACGCCCCGCGCTTGGCGAGCAGCATGTAGTTCACGTCCATATCCCGCGAGAGATTCCACTGGTTGGACAGCGGATTGAAGAACACGCCGGTGCGGTCGATGATGGTGAGGCCATCCGCAGTCACCGGCTTTTCGATCTCTTCCGGGCGCACCAGCTTCTCATACTGGTGGGTGCCGCGCGGCAGCCAGCGCAGGACGTTTTCGGCGGCGAAGATGGCGAGCGCTGCGGCCTTCATCGTGCGGTTGATTGTTGCCACGAACATCAGGCCGCCGGGGCGGACCATTTTCGCGCAGGTGGTCATGAAGAAATCGACGTCGGCGACGTGTTCCACCACTTCCATATTGAGGACGATATCGAAGGTCTCGCCGGCTTCGGCCAGCTGTTCGGCCGTCACCGCACGGTAATCGACCGGTACGCCGGAGGCCTTCGCATGGGTCGAGGCGATGCCGATGTTCTTTTCGGAAGGATCGGCGCCGATGACGGTCGCGCCCATGCGGGCGACCGGCTCCGACAACAGGCCGCCGCCGCAGCCGATATCGAGCACCCGCAGGCCTTCCAGCGGGCGGGCCGAGCGTGGATCGCGGCCGAAGTTTTCGGCTGCCTTGTCCCTGATATAGGCGAGGCGAACGGGGTTGAACTTGTGCAGCGGCTTGAACTTGCCGGTCGGGCTCCACCACTCGGCGGCCATGGCCGAGAAGCGGTCCACTTCGCTCTGGTCGATGGTGCTCTTCGCCGCTTCCGTCATGGTCATGCTCCTTGATTGCTCAGAAGTGAAGTCGGACGAACGGTGCGGGAAGTCAAGAGCCTGGGGCGGTGTCGCGTGGTCGCGGTGGTGCCCGACTTTGGCGCTTGGCTACTACAAGTGGATAAGGCGACATACATCAACACATTGTGATATACTTAATATATTGTTGAGGGTAAGGGCGATGTTGCGTGCGCGTAATGCATTGGCCGCCATGCTCGGCCTGTCCATGTGTTTTCCGTTGTGTTTCCCGTTTCCGGCGTTCGCGGAGGTTGCGGTCGGCGAGGCGACTCTCATCAAGACAGAGGTGGCTGGAGAAAACGGGCCTCTGGTGGTCAAGGACCCTGTTCATCGCGACGAACGCATCCGCACCTCGATCGGCGGGCTTGGTCAATTCGTCTTCCGGGATGGTACCAAGCTTGCCGTCGGCGCCGGCTCGTCGGTGGTGATCGACAGCTACGTTTACGACGATGCCAACTCGGTCAAGAAGCTGACGATCAAGGCGGCGAAGGGCACGTTTCGCTGGATCAGCGGCAATTCCTCCTCATCGGCCTATTCGATCGTGACACCGGCGGGAACGATCGGCGTGCGCGGCACGGCGTTCGACGTCTATGTCGCGCCCAATGGCACGACGGCGATGGTGCTTCTCAACGGCTCGGCACAGTTCTGCGGCGCCGGTGGGTGCAAGCAGCTGCGCGAGCAGTGCGACTGCGTGATCGCATCGCGCGGTGGCGGGGTGTCGGATCCGCGCAAGGTGGACGAGACGACATTGCGGACGCTGCGAAACAACAAGGCGCTGCCGTTCCTCTCGGGAAACCAGCAATTGTCAGGGCCGCTCGGCAATATCCGCACCAGCTGCGGCCTGCGCAGCATGCGCGCCGAGCGCCAGGACCGGCCGCAAGAGAGCACGCCGGTGCCGACACTGTTTCCGCCGCAGGAGCAGGCGCCGCCGAAGGCACCGGACCTGCCACAGAAGCCGGATAAACCGCATAAGCCGGACAAGCCGCATCATCATCGCCCCGACAAGCATCATCACGACAGGGATGACGATGATCATCACCACCATGACCGCGACGGGCATCATGACCGGGGCAATGACGGCGGCGGCTGGGGCCAGCGCAGCGGGAATCACGACGGTCAAAATGGGCATGGGCCGCGCGACGGTTGGGGCAACCGGCACGAGGGGTCGCGGGATCGTGGTGGCGACAATCACGGTGCGCGGGATCACGCCGATCGCGGCAGTGCCACTCGCGATGGAGGTCGCGATCATGCCGATCGAGATCGCGGAAGCAGGAACAATGGCGGCCGGGATCGTGGGGGCCGATCCGATGGTGGCCGCAACGGGCACGGCGGGCATCATGACGGCCCGCGGGGCGGTGCTTCGCCTGGTAATGATGGTCAGGCGCAGGCCGGCGGGGCAGGGTCCGCTGCCGGCGATGGTGGCCAGGGCGGTGCCGGGACCGGGGCTGGCAATGGCGCCGGGCGCGGCGATGGGGCCGGCTCGGGCGGGCATCGTGGCGGGTGGCATGGCAGGAACGGTGACCAGAATGGTGGCTGGCAGGGCGGAGGTGGTCGCCATATGCGCGACCGCGGCGGCGGCGATGGTGGTGGCGATGCCGGTAACGGTAACGGCGACTAGGCCGAGTTCATCCTGACAATTGCGAACTTCACGACGCCTGCTCCGATAGCGGGGCGGGGTCTTCGGTCGGTGTTTCCCTGAAATGATCGCCTCGGCGGGCGAGGCGGCGGTAGAATTCCGGCAGTGTCGCCGGGTAGGGCTGCGCCCGCTGCCGGACCCTTGCCAGCAGCTTGCGGCTGTCGGCTGAACGGGTGGCGAAGGCTTCGACCAGAGCCTGGTGCGCGGTCTCGAGCAGCGCGAAGGTCGCAGACAGGCCCACCGTCTCGTCGCCCAGCGTGGCGTAGAGACGGGTGCGGGTGCTCTTGCCCTTCAGGCCGAGCGAGCCGGCATCGAGCAGGGCGAAGTGCGGCAGGGCCGCGGCCGTGGTCTCGGACACCAGGATATCGAAGCCGACTTCCTTGCAGCAGCCCTCGATGCGGGCCGAGACGTTTACCGCGTCGCCGACGGCGGAATAGTTGAAGCGGCTTTCGGCGCCCATGTTGCCGACGCAGGCGAGGCCCGTATGGATGCCGATGCCGATCCCCACCTTGTATTCTTCGCCGAAGCCGAAGGCATCGGTCGCGTTCAACGTCGCCAGCGTCTCGCGCATGGCAAGGGCGGCGCGGACGGCCTTGGCGGGGTGGTCGGCGACATCGACGGGCGCGTTCCAGAAGGCCATGATGGAATCTCCGATGAACTTGTCGAGCGTGCCTTCATTGGCGACCACATGGCGGCTCAGCGCATCGAGCAGCGTGTTGAGGAAGCGGACGACTTCGGCCGGCTGCAGGCGCTCGCTCAGCGTCGTGAACCCCCTGACGTCGACGAACATGACCGTCAGCTCGCGATCGTCGCCGCCGAGGCGTAGCGCATCCGGATTGTGCTCGATGCGGTGGAGCAGTGAAGGCGAGAGATATTGGCCGAATGCCTTGCGCACCTCGCGGCGCTCGCGGTCGATGACCAGGATGCGGAAGGAGGTGGCGGCGAAGTGGATGATCGAGGCGGCGACGATCGGGGCGAGCGGATCGAACAACAGACCCCATCGCGAAAAGGCGAACCAGGAGCTTGCGAAGGCGAGCGCGGTGACGATCAGGCCCCAGGCGAGGCCGACGGCGGGGCTGACGAAGGTGGTGACGATGACAAGGCAGGTGCCCAACACCGCGATCAGCAGGATCTCCATGCCATCGGCCCAATCCGGCCGAGAGAGGAAGTGACCGGAGAGTATCTGCTCGACGGTCTGAGCGTGGATGGAGACGCCGGGCACGTTTTCGCCGAGCGCGGTGGTGCGGATATCCTGCAGGCCGGCGGACGAGGTGCCGACGAAGAGGATGCTGCCTTGCACGGCCGCCGCGACATCCGGCGCGGGGCCGTCGGGCGCCAGCACCTTGCCGGCGGAGATGTAGCGATCGGCGATATCGGGGCTGGTGTAGAGCCAGAGTTCGCCGGACGAGGTGACGGGCACCACGAAATCGCCGACCTTGATCGAGGTCAGCGTGTCGGGAATATCGGGGGCAGCCGCGACGATATAGGTCGAGGCGCCCTGAGCGACGCGCAGCGCTTCCAGCGCCAGGTTCGGATAGAGCTGTTCGCCATCGCTGAGTAGCAGGGGTACGCGGCGGACCGTGGCGGAATAGGTGCCGGGGTTGAGGCTGATATGGCCGAGGCCGGTGGCGTTGATCTGCAATTGCGGACGCACCGGCGTTGCCGCCGTCATGCGCGGCGGGGCGTTGAAAGGGCTCTCGCCGGTGAAGGCGAAGCCCGCCTTGACGGGCGGCTTGTAGCTGCCGTCCATGGAGAGGCCGAAGCCGAGCACGACGGGCTTGTCGGCGATGGCTTGCGCGAAGAGCTGGTCGTTGTCAGGTAGTCGGCTAAGGAGTGTCGGGTCTATGCCGGCGACATCGCGCATGATGGAGCGTGGCGACAGGCGGTCGGCCTCGGCGAAGAGCACGTCGAAGGCGATGGCCGCCGCTCCCATGTCGGACAAGCGCTGCACCAGAAGCGCCAGCCGGTCGCGCGGCCATGGCCACTGGCCGAATTCCCTGAGCGACGCCTCGTCGATATCGATGACACGGACGGGGGTGTTTTCGAACTTGCGCGGGGAGATGCGCTGGTATTCGTCGAAGGTGATGTCGCGGATCTGGCGCAGCAGCGGCGGATCGGTGGCGCGCAGCAGCGTGAAGCTCGCGACGAGCGCAAGGCCGAGAACCACGCCGATTTTCTGCATGCGTGTCATGATCGGCCGGCCCCCGCGCCTGCAACCGCTTCACACTCTTGCGCGACATGCTCTAGGCTGCCCGTTTCTTAGGTGTGACGCAACTGCGTCTTTCGGGCGTTCGGCGTTGCTAGAGCTCAATGCATGTCAGCTCGACCGCGCCGGAGTTGTTCCAGTACATCCATGGAATGTCATTGGCGCAGCAGTAGAGGACGCCGGTTTTCGGTGCGATCCAGGAAGGACGGGACTTTCCGATAAGAAACGCCGTTGCCTTATCCTTGTCGATCGCGCCGATGAGGGCGAACCACTGTTGTTCGGGCATGACTCTCAATCCGGTAAACGGTCGCAGCCACGGCCGGTCATAGCCGTCTACGCCTGCATCGATCTTCCAATCCTGCCATCGGCCCGATGCCGTGAAGGCGTAGGTCGCGCCTTGCCTGATGTCGCAGACGCGTGTCCAGCGTTCTCTTGCCGGTATGGATTTCGTTATTGTGAATGGCATGATGACATCTCCCCACGATGCGCAGCCGCAAGCGGGAAGATTAGTTGCATTTTACAGTGTTGCAACAATTAATTGTGATGGCATTCAACTCACCATCATTGCGCGATGCTCAGCCCTGCGGCATCGCGTCGTTCTTGCTTGAGGCCGCGTGGGCTTCGAGTATTGCCGCTGCGATCACCTTGCGCAGTTCGTAGACCAGCGATCTGGAGCGCTTGCGATCCAGGTCCTGCGCCGCCTTCGCAAGGTTAAGTCCCTCGTTCAACACAATGTGATGGGCGCGGGCCAGTGCCCAGGTTTCGATATCAAGATTTCCCATTCGGAATCTCCGCCAAATCATTCAGCATCAAAGACATTCGCGAATCAATCTACGCCGCATACTTACGATTGAAGAAGAATCACAGTTACCTATGCTTGGAAATATACGCGACACCCGAATTTTAGTGGTGTGACAAAATTGTTGCGCCGTGGCAGCGGGTGTGCCGCGCCACGGTTGTGCCTATGCCCGATCGATATCAGTGCAGGTTGATCGCTGTCGGATCGTCAGTCGTTGGCGGCCATCATCCGGTCGCTGGGGCGTCCAGATGACCAGCGCATCCATTGATCGGGGCTGCCGTTGAAGACGTTGAGGTCGATCCTGCCCTCGACGCCATGCGACAGGCCCGAGCCGGAATACTGCCAGAAGAGCCACTTGCGGCCGGGATAGCGCTTGGACGGATGGGCGGCGACGGAGCGCAGCCAGAAGGGATAGTTCTGGAAGGCACCCTGCAGGTTGTCGGCATAGAAGTCGGGCGCGGTGTAGATTACCGGGCGCTTGCCATAATAGCGCTCAAGCTTGTCCATGAAGACCTGCATTTTCTCGAGCACGTTTTCGGTCGAGGGGCGACGCTTGCAGGCGGATTCGCCGTTCCACTCGACGTCGATGACGGGCGGAAGCGCATCGGGATCGCGCGGCACGTTGCGGATGAACCAGTCGGCCTGTTCGCCGGCGGTGCGGCACCAGTAGAAGAAGTGATAGGCGCCGCGCTTCAGGCCGGCTTCCTTGGCTTTGCGCCAGTTGGTGCGGAACATCGGGTCGAGGTGGTCGCCGCCGTCGGTGGCTTTGATGTAGGCGAAGTTGGCGCCCTGGGTGCGCAGCCTTGGCCAATCGATATCACCCTGCCAGCGCGAGACGTCGACGCCGTGAACGGCGAGCTTGTGCGGCGAGGAACGGCCGAAGTTGATCGGCTTGGCGTCGCGGAACTGGCGGCTATAGAGCTTGCTGCGGCTGCGCGGCTGCGCCGTCTCTTCCATATCGGGAAGATCGGGGCGCTGCATGATCGGGGCGGCAACGGGTGTGACAACGGGCGGGCGTGCCGGCGGCGTCATCATCGCGACCTCCGTAGCTGCCATCGGGCGCTCGGCGGGAAGCGGTGCGCCGACGGCGCGGTCGGCGGACTCGAAGGCCTTCGATTCCGGGATCGGGCCGGCCCATGCCAGCACTTCCTGGTGCGGCGCGGCCTGCCCGGCTGACATGCCGACATCCGATGCGGGAACGGGGGCGGACGGAACGGCCGCGGGCGGGGCCACCGAGCTTGTCGTTTCGCGCGACGGGGCGGCTGAAGCCAAGACGTCGGGGCCAGACGTCGACGTGCAACCCGCAAGGGTCAGACAGGCAAGGAAGATTGCTGGCACAGCCGAAAAACGCATTGGGAACCCGTTACTCATTACAGGCCGGACGCCGAACTCAGGTGGCGCCAGGAACATCAAAGGGTATTGCTAACGGGAAATTACCAAAAAAAGCTGAATCTAATCTTTACGCCGAAAAATGTGCGGGGACGGGGCAGCGCGCTTTGGTGGCCCAGCGCCTCGCGGGATTGTCATAGTCATGTCACATGCGGTTCGGCGCTACCTCGCGCGGCCTGCAAATTACACGCGCAATTGAGGCCGTCATTCTCCTTTCCCCACCTTGCCACCCCCTCACAAACTCGTTAAGAGACGCCGCAACTTGGGCCCTTGGGCGCAGGGCTTTAGAAGGGTTCCAGAACCTCCCAATTCCGGCTCTTCGGCCCGTGGCTTCCAAGGCTTCGTCGTGCCGGGTCTGGCGTTCGTCTCTCCCGGCGGTTTGCTGTGGTAGAGGCTTATGGCACGCATCGTAATGAAGTTCGGCGGAACATCCGTCGCTGATCTGGACCGTATCAAGAACGTTGCCCGCCACGTCAAACGCGAGGTCGATGCCGGTCATGAAGTGGCCGTCGTCGTTTCCGCCATGTCGGGCAAGACAAACGAGCTGGTCGGCTGGGTGCAGAACACGCCGAAGGTCGTCGGCGCAAGCTCGCCTTTCTATGATGCCCGCGAATACGACGCCATCGTCGCCTCCGGCGAGCAGGTGACCTCGGGTCTTCTGGCGATCGCGCTGCAGGCCATGGACGTCAACGCCCGCTCCTGGCAGGGCTGGCAGATCCCGATCCGCACCGACAACGCGCATGGCGCCGCCCGTATCCTCGAGATCGACGGCTCTGAAATGATCAAGCGCATGGGCGAGGGCCAGGTGGC
This sequence comes from Rhizobium sp. Rhizsp42, assembly GCF_047304155.1. NCBI lineage: Bacteria > Pseudomonadati > Pseudomonadota > Alphaproteobacteria > Hyphomicrobiales > Rhizobiaceae > Rhizobium > Rhizobium sp. Rhizsp42. Next base: position 42,131 of record NZ_JBGLYS010000020.1, read on the forward strand.
CGTCGTCGCCGGCTTCCAGGGTCTCGGCCCCGACAACCGCATCGCGACACTCGGCCGTGGTGGCTCGGATACGTCGGCGGTCGCAATTGCCGCCGCCGTCAAGGCTGACCGTTGCGACATCTATACCGACGTCGACGGCGTCTACACGACCGATCCGCGCATCGTGCCGCAGGCGCGCCGCCTGAAGAAGATCGCCTTCGAGGAAATGCTCGAAATGGCATCGCTCGGCGCCAAGGTGCTGCAGGTTCGCTCCGTCGAGCTTGCCATGGTGCACAAGGTGCGCACCTTCGTGCGTTCGTCTTTTGAGGATCCCGATGCTCCGGGCATGGGTGATTTCTTGAATCCGCCCGGAACGCTGATTTGTGACGAGGAAGAAATCGTGGAACAGGAAGTAGTCACCGGCATCGCCTATGCCAAGGATGAAGCGCAGATCTCGCTTCGCCGTCTCGCCGACCGCCCGGGCGTCTCCGCCGCGATCTTCGGACCGCTGGCCGAGAACCACATCAATGTCGACATGATCGTCCAGAACATCTCGGAAGATGGCTCGAAGACCGACATGACCTTCACTGTGCCGTCGGGCGACGTGGACAAGGCCATCAAGGTGCTCGGCGAGCACAAGGATACGATCGGTTACGACGTCGTGCAGAACGAATCGGGCCTGGTGAAGGTGTCGGTCATCGGCATCGGCATGCGCAGCCACGCCGGCGTCGCGGCGACCGCTTTCAAGGCACTTGCCGATAAAGGCATCAACATCAAGGCGATCACCACCTCGGAAATCAAGATTTCCATCCTGATTGATGGTCCTTATGCGGAACTCGCTGTCAGGACTTTGCATTCCTGCTACGGTCTGGATAAGAATTGATTCCCAGCAGGGCCGCCGCGCGTACAAGTTGATTAGTGGCGCGGCGATCTGCCGGGCCACTTTGCCTTCTGTTTTTGGAGCTTGAGACGCAATGAGAGACCTTTCCGGCGGTCCGCGCGTGCTGCTCAAGCGGCTGCGCGAGTTGATGGCGGAGCCGCTGGAGCCACAAGAGCGTCTTGACCGGATCGTTCGCCAGATCGCCAGCAACATGGTGGCGGAGGTTTGCTCCGTCTACGTTCTGCGTTCCGACGGCGTGCTCGAACTCTATGCAACCGAAGGTCTGAACCGCGAAGCTGTCCACTTGGCGCAGCTGAAAATGGGGCAGGGCCTCGTCGGCACGATCGCCGCATCGGCCGCCCCTCTCAATCTCTCCGACGCGCAATCGCATCCGGCCTTCCGCTACCTGCCGGAGACGGGCGAAGAGATCTATCATTCGTTCCTCGGTGTGCCGATTCTGCGCGCCGGCCGCTCGCTCGGCGTTCTCGTCGTGCAGAACAAGGCCAGCCGCAACTATCGCGACGAGGAGCTGGAAGCACTCGAAACGACGGCGATGGTGCTGGCCGAGATGATCGCCACCGGCGAGCTGAAGAAGCTCACCAAGCCGGGGCTCGAGCTCGATCTCACCCGCTCGGTCACCATCGACGGCGACACCTATAATGAAGGCATCGGCCTCGGCTATGTCGTGCTGCACGAGCCGCGCATCGTCGTCACCAATCTTCTCAACGACGATGCCGACAAGGAAATCCGCCGGCTTGCCGAAGCGCTGGGTTCGCTGCGCATCTCGATCGACGATCTGCTCTCGCAGCGCGACGTCTCGATGGAGGGCGAGCATCGCGAGGTGCTTGAGACCTACCGCATGTTCGCGCATGACCAGGGATGGGTGCGCAAGCTCGAAGAGGCGATCCGCAACGGCCTGACGGCGGAAGCCGCGGTCGAGAAGGTGCAGAGCGACACCAAGGCGCGGATGATGCGCCTGACGGACCCTTATCTGCGCGAGCGGATGCATGATTTCGAAGATCTGGCGAACCGCCTGCTGCGCCAGCTGACGGGCTATACCGGCCGCACCTCGGGCGATGGCTTCCCTGCGGACGCGATCATCCTGGCGCGCGCCATGGGTGCCGCCGAGCTGCTCGATTATCCGCGCGCCAATGTTCGCGGTCTGGTGCTCGAAGAGGGCGCCGTGACCAGCCATGTCGTCATCGTCGCGCGCGCCATGGGCATTCCCGTCATCGGCCAGGCGGCCGGGATCGTGGCGCTTGCCGACAATGGCGACGCCGTGATCATCGACAGCGATGGCGGCCATGTGCATCTGCGGCCGCTGCCGGAGCATCAGCGTTCCTACGAGGAGAAGGTGCGGTTCCGCGCCCGCCGGCAGGAGCAGTTCCGGGCCTTGCGCGCGGTCGAGCCGCTCTCCAAGGACGGGCAGCGCGTGTCGCTGCAGATGAATGCCGGCCTGCTGGTCGACCTGCCGCAACTGTCGGAATCGGGCGCCGAGGGCATCGGGCTGTTCCGCACCGAGCTGCAGTTCATGATCGCATCCACGCTTCCGAAGGCGGAAGAGCAGGAGCAGTTTTACCGCAACGTCTTGAAGCAGGCCGCCGGCCGGTCCGTGACCTTCCGCACGCTCGATATCGGCGGCGACAAGGTCGTGCCCTATTTCCGCGGCCATGAGGAAGAGAACCCGGCGCTCGGCTGGCGGGCGATCCGCCTGTCGCTCGACCGCCCTGGTCTTCTGCGCACGCAGCTGCGCGCCATGCTGAAGGCAGCCGCCGGCATGGAACTGAAGCTGATGGTGCCGATGGTGACCGAGGTATCGGAGATTACCGCGGTGCGCGAGTTGCTGCAGAAGGAAGTGCAGCGTCTGTCGCGCTTCGGCCACGGGCTGCCGCGCAAGCTGCAGTTCGGCGCCATGCTGGAAGTGCCGGCGCTTTTGTGGCAGCTGGACGAGCTGATGGCGGCGGTCGACTTCGTGTCGGTCGGTTCCAACGATCTGTTCCAGTTCTCGATGGCCGTCGACCGTGGCAATGCGCGGGTCTCCGATCGTTTCGACACGCTGGACAAGCCGTTCCTGCGTATCCTGCGCGATATCGTGCGGGCAGGAGAGCGCAACAACACGCCGGTAACGCTCTGCGGCGAACTGGCGGGCAAGCCGATTTCGGCCATGGCGCTGCTTGGCATCGGCTTCCGCTCGGTGTCGATGTCGCCGGCCTCCATCGGTCCGGTCAAGGCAATGCTGCTCGGCCTCGACGTAGGCGCGCTGTCCAAGGCGATGCACGAGGCGCTCGACGATACGACGACGCCGACATCGATGCGCGAACTGCTGGCCCATTTCGCCGAAACACACAACATCCCTCTGTAGCCAGAGACAAACAGAATTGGAGTGAGGGTGGCGAAGCTTCCCGTTGAAAAGATGCGCGAGCTGGAACGCCGCTTCGGCGAGATCGAAGCGCGCATGTCGGCCGGCCCCTCGGCCGACGTCTACGTCAAGCTTGCCTCCGAATATGCCGAGCTGCAGCCCGTCGTGACCAAGATTCGCGCCTATGAAAAGGCATTGTCGGAGCTTGCCGATCTTGAGACGCTGCTCGACGACAAGACCGTCGACCGCGAGATGCGGGACATGGCCGAGATGGAGCTCCCCGAGGTCAAGGAGCGGATCGAGGCGCTGGAGCAGGAAATCCAGATCCTGCTTCTGCCCAAGGACGCGGCCGACGAAAAGAGCGCCATCCTCGAAATCCGTGCCGGCACCGGCGGCTCGGAGGCTGCGCTGTTCGCGGGCGACCTGTTTCGCATGTACGAGCGCTATGCGGCGGCGCATGGCTGGAAGGTCGAGGTTCTCTCTTCCAGCGAGGGTGAAGCCGGCGGTTTCAAGGAAATCATCGCGACGATCACCGGCAAGGGCGTGTTCGCCAAGCTGAAGTTCGAATCCGGCGTGCACCGCGTTCAGCGCGTGCCGGAGACGGAAGCGGGCGGGCGTATTCATACGTCGGCGGCGACGGTTGCCGTGCTGCCGGAGGCCGAGGAGATCGACATCGAGATCCGCGCCGAGGATATCCGCATCGACACGATGCGCTCGTCGGGCGCCGGCGGTCAGCACGTCAACACGACGGACTCGGCTGTTCGCATCACCCACTTGCCGACGGGCATCGTCGTCACCAGCTCGGAAAAGTCGCAGCACCAGAACCGCGCCAAGGCGATGCAGGTTCTGCGGTCGCGTCTCTACGACGCCGAGCGCCAGCGCGCTGACAGCGAGCGTTCCGCCGATCGCAAGAGCCAGGTCGGCTCCGGCGACCGCTCCGAGCGTATCCGCACCTATAATTTCCCGCAGGGGCGCGTCACCGACCACCGCATCAACCTGACGCTCTACAAGCTCGACCGCATGATGGTCGGCGAAATCGACGAGATCGTCGATGCGCTGATGGCCGACTACCAGGCGAGCCAGCTGTCGCAGCTCGGCGAGCAGCAGCCATGAGCGATCAAGGGAAACAGGTCGGCGCGACGGTTTCCCAGCTTCTGGCCGAGGCACGGCGACGCTTCACCGAGGCCGGCGTGGCCGATCCGGCCGCCGACGCGCGCGTTTTGATCTCGGGGCTGCTCAGACTTACCACGACCGAGATGCTGACAAGGGGTGGCGATGTCGTCGAGGATGCGGCCGCCGCACGGATCGATGACGCGATCACCCGCAGGCTGGCGCATGAGCCGGTGCATCGCATTCTGGGCGAGCGCGAGTTCTACGGCCTGCCTTTATCGCTTTCGGCGGAGACGCTGGAGCCGAGGCCGGATACGGAAATCCTCGTTGATACCATGCTTCCCTATATGAGGGACCTTGCGGGCAAGCACGGCGATCTCCATATACTGGATATGGGAACGGGAACCGGGGCGATATGCCTCGCGCTGCTCAAGGAATGTCCGCAGGCATCGGGCATTGGCAGCGATATCTCCGTCGACGCGCTGAAGACGGCGCAATCCAACGCGGAAAGAAACGGGCTGCAGCAGCGTTTCAAGGCGGTGCAATCCAGCTGGTTTCAGGCCATAGACGGGAAGTTTCACGCTATTGTCTCAAATCCGCCCTATATAGCGTCCAGTGTCGTTGACACTCTTGCTCCCGAAGTGACAAAATTTGATCCGGCCGCCGCACTGGATGGCGGCATGGATGGGCTTGACGCCTACCGTTCCATTGCCAAGGATGCCGCAAGGTTCATGCATCCAGACGGTGTTATAGGGCTCGAGATAGGCTACGATCAGCGAACGGAAGTGACCGAAGTTTTTGAGGCTGAAGGCTTCAAATGCTTGGAATCGGTGAAGGATTACGGCCACAACGACCGTGTGCTCGTGTTCGCCCGTAGCTGATCGGCAACAAGCGGCTGAATAGACTAGTCCATTGGTGTCATTGCGAAGAAAAGGCTTGGATTTAAACGGGAAGCAATATAGGTTGCCCCCACGTATTGGAGAGATAGGTCAGAACGATTGTTCGTTCGAAGCTAGCTCGGCCTCGGGGGTCCACTCTCTTAAACGAGAGTTTCAAAGGTTGAAGACGACCCAATGCGTGAATCAGTCAAACTGACTTGAGAACAAGCGGCAGGTTGGCGCAAAGGCGCATTATGCTTGCGGCACGAATACCCTGAGTCGGACGAACGACCACGGTTGACGGTGCCATCACTCCACACAAACAGAGAATTCAGGTGAACGATCGATGAGGCCAGGACAGCAGAACAAACGCGGTCGCGGGCGTACCAACAATAACGGCGGCGGCGGCGGAAATAACAATAACAACAATAACAATTTCAACCGCAAGGGCGGCAATCCGCTGACGCGGACCTACGACAGCTCCGGCCCAGACGTGAAGATCCGCGGCACCGCGCAGCACATCGCTGAAAAATACTCGCAGCTCGGTCGCGACGCGCAGAGCTCCGGCGACCGTGTCATGGCTGAAAACTACCTGCAGCACGCCGAACACTACTACCGCATCATTGCCGCCGCACAGGCGCAGATGCAGGAACGCTTCCAGCGCGACGACCGCGGCGAATTCGACCGCGACGGCAGTGAGCGCGATGGCGACGAGATGGATGGCGGCGACAATGACGACGTCGTGGTCGTTCAGCCTCCGCGCCAGCAGCAGGAGCACCAGCAGCGCCGCAACAACGATGAGCAGCCGCGCCGTCAGAATGACGAGCAGCAGGGCCGCCGTTCGGACGAGCGCCGCTTCAACAACGAGCAGCGCCAGCGCCGCGACGAAGAGCAGCCACGCCGCCAGAACGACGAGCAGCCGCGCAGCGAAGAGCAGCCCCAGCCGCAGCCGCGCGCCGAGGAGCAGCCCCGCGAAGAGCGCCCGGCTCGCCAGCCGCGCCGTCGCGAAGAGCGTCCGGCACCGGTTGCAGCCGCAGCCCAGCCTGAAGTGATCGACGGTACCGGCCCACAGCCGGAGATCGAAGGCATTCCGGCCGAGGTTTCGATGGATGAGGAAAGCGGTGCGGCAACGACCCGCCAGCCGCGCCGTCGCGCCGCCACCCCGCGTCCGCGCCGTCCGCGTCGCGCCGAAGGCGAAGCGGCTGCTGAAGGCGATGCCGGCGCCGGCGAAGCGCCAGCTTTGGCCGATGCGGCTTCGGAATAAGCCGTTACGGCTTGAATAGTCGACATGTTCAAAAGGGCGTCCCTCGGGGCGCCCTTTTTCATTGGGCGGTCGCGCTGCCCCTGAAATATAAGAAATCCACTATGAGTTTTCGCAGGGTTGCGACCTTAAATTAGATATTGGTTGTATACCGGGCGTTAACTCTCGCGGCATGATCATCGGTTGTGAGAGCTTCGGTGGATGCGATCTGAGATAGTTGTTATTTGCTGTCAGGATTTGCCCCATAGATCTTCGAAGGAACGCGTTCCCGATGCCTCTCCTAACAACGCGCAACGCCAATGGCTGGCGTCGCAGGCAAGGGGATGGGAATGTTCGGTCTGGCATCTGATGCGGGATATATCCTCGGTGCGATTTCAAAATCGCAAGCAATCATCGAGTTCGATCTGAAAGGCAATGTGCTGAAGGCGAACGAGAATTTCTGCAATGCTCTCGGCTACAGCCTTTCCGACATCGTCGGCAAGCACCACAGCATGTTCTGCGAGCCGGCGCTGGCGGCATCGCAGGAGTATCGCGATTTCTGGGCCCGGCTTGGCCGCGGTGAATATGATGCCGGCGCCTACAAGCGGCTCGCCAAGGGCGGGCGGGAGATCTGGATCCAGGCCTCCTACAATCCGGTTTTCAAGCATGGGAAGCCGTTCAAGGTGGTGAAGCTCGCGTCCGACATTACGGATGCCAAGAACAAGGCGGTCGAGGACGCCGGCAAGCTGGACGCGATCTCGCGTTCGCAGGCGGTCATCGAGTTCAAGCCGACAGGCGAGATCATCACGGCCAACGAAAACTTCTGCAACGGTCTCGGCTATTCGCTGAATGAGATCGTCGGCAAGCATCACAGCATGTTCTGCGAACCATCCTACGCGCGCACCGAGGAATACGCCAACTTCTGGCGCCGGCTGGCGGCGGGCGAGTTTATCGCCAACGAGTTCGTTCGCTACGGCAAGGGCGGCAAGGAGATCTGGATCCAGGCGGCCTATAACCCGATCACCGATGCCAATGGCCGGGTCTACAAGGTGGTGAAGTTCGCCACCGACGTGACGCAGCGCATGAGCGCGATCGGCCTGCTTGGGCAGGCGCTGCGCGGGCTTTCCGAGGGTGATCTGACGAAGACCGTGGAGACCGCCTTCGTCCCTTCGATGGAGCAACTGCGGCATGACTTCAACGCGACGATCGCCCGGCTCTCGGAGACGATGAAGACCGTCGGCGAGAACGCGCATGCGATCGCCGCCGGCTCCCGCGAGATCGGCTCGACGGCCGATTCCTTCTCGAAGCGCACAGAGCAGCAGGCGGCCTCCGTCGAGGAGACGGCGGCGGCGCTGGAGGAGATCACCACCACGGTCAACGATTCCAGCCATCGCGCCGACGAGGCCGGCAAGCTGGTTTCCCAGACCAAGAAGGGGGCGGAGCAATCCGGCCAGGTCGTTCGCAGCGCCGTGGCGGCGATGGACCAGATCGAGCAGTCGTCGCGCGAGATCACCAATATCATCGGCGTGATCGATGACATCGCGTTCCAGACCAATCTCCTGGCTCTCAACGCCGGTGTCGAGGCGGCGCGGGCGGGCGAGGCGGGCAAGGGCTTCGCGGTCGTGGCGCAGGAGGTGCGCGAACTGGCGCAGCGCTCCGCCAGTGCGGCCAAGGAGATCAAGTCTCTGATCACCAAGTCCAGCGAGCTGGTGCGCAACGGGGTCGATCTGGTCGGGCAGACTGGCAAGGCGCTGGAGACCATCGTCAGCCAGGTCAACGACATCAACGTCAATGTCGTGGCGATCGTCGAAGGCTCCAAGGAGCAGGCGACGGGGCTGAAGGAGATCAATCAGGCGGTCAACCAGCTCGACCAATCGACGCAGCAGAACGCTGCCATGGTCGAGGAGAGTACGGCGGCAAGCCACAAGCTGGCGGCCGAGGCCGAGACGCTGCGCGGGCTTATCGCACAGTTCAAGCTGAGCGAGGCCTACGCCATCAGGCCACCGTCCAGGGCAGCGCAAAGCTCGCCGGCCCTGCATCTGGTCTCGCGCGTCGCCAGGGCCCATGGCATGGCCGCTCCAGCGGCGGACAGCTGGGAAGAATTCTGATCGTCATATCAGAATGATCGAGACGGCCGGCATCGCTTAGAGCCTTTCCTGGTTAGATTGAAGCATTCTGTTGGCTCAAACGGAGTCGAATGGTCGTTCGGCCGGCGCGCGTCGTAGCCAACGCATACGGCCAAGCCGGCCGGACGATCAGGCGGCCCGTTTCAGCCAACCCCGCAGGGGCCGGGCATCTTTCCGCCAGGATCAAGGGCGATCGGCTCGACCGTACCTGGGGTATGCCCTTCGCCAATCGCCTTTGCCCTGACGAAAACCTGCTCCGGCAGAATGCTTCAAGCTAACCAGGAAAGGCTCTAAACGCGGTGCCGGCCGTTTCATTTTGGCGCGCGAGGTAAATGATGGAATGCGTATCATTGATTGTATAAATCAGCGCTTATATTCCAGAACGGGTACACATCGCACGCCCCTGTTTCGCCTCATTCCACCTGGGCGTCTCATCCTGCTGCAATCCGTCCCATTTAAGGAGGCATATGTCTCCGGTTGTGCATGTATTTTGCATTAGCTATTCATAATATGTTATCCGTCTTACGAGGCTTACAAAACCTATACGCGAAACACATTGAAATGTTAGAATTTACGCATATTCTTGTTTTCATGTAGAGGCGGGCTGGCTTCCACTCTCGGTTACAGACCGCCGCTTCGGGAATGCGCGCTTCCCTTCATTGGTTTCGACTGCCTGGGCATTGGGTCCGGCAGCATCTCGTGGAGGTTGGAATGAACTATAGTGCATCGAAATATGCTGTCCTGGCAGTAAGTTGCGCCGCTTTGCTGGCTCCGCTGCCCGCGAGCGCCTTTGACGTCGGCGGCAGCAATGGTCTCAGCATCGGGACCAGCAATGGGCTGAGCGTATCGCTCGGCGGCGCCAATGGCGTCAATGCGAATGTCGGCGGAAACGGCAATGTTGCAACCGCATCGGTCGGCGGCGCCAGCGGCGTCAATGCAAACGTCGGTAGCAACTCCAGTGGCGGTCTTGGTGTCTCGGCGTCGGTTGGCGGCTCCGGTGGTGTCGGCACGAACACCTCTATAGGTGGTGGCAGTGGTGGCGGCCTCGGCGTCGGCAACACCGCAAGCGTCGGCGGATCGCGCGGGCTCAACACAGGCGTAAACGCCAATGTCGGCGGTTCCAGCCTGCTGGGGGCGAAGGCCAAGGTGGCGCTCGGCACCAACACGCTGCTGAACCTCAATCTCGGCCTGCCGGGTACCGATGATCCGCAGAACCCGAACAACCCGACCAATGGTACCAACGGCACCAACGGAACCAACGGGCGAAACAGCACCAACAACATGAATAGCAGGCAGCTTCAGGCCTTCAACGACATGTCATCCGGTGACCGGGCGAAGATGAAGGTGCGCTGCAAGGATATCCTGGCCGGTGGCGGTGGTGGCTTCGACGGCAGTCTCGTCAAGCTCTGCAAGATGGTCATCGCGATGCGTTAAGCGGCGCTCGCCCGGCGATCCGGTTGCGAGATGTCTCCCAAGCAGCGAGTATCGCGCCGCCTAATCACCAACAGGCAGGCGTGCGCGATACGCCTGCTGGGTTCGGGATCGTCGGATCGACGTTAGAAACAGGGGGTGCGGCATGATTGCCGCACTTTTCATTTGTGGGTCGCAGTTAATGCGGTCCAAGCCGCTCCGTCAGCTTGCGCTGTACTTCACCGCCGTGATGGTCACCGGCCCGTATTGGGTCGGGATGCGAACGAAGACAGGCGCTATGACGTTGGCTGCATCGGCCTTGGCAAACCAGATTTCCATGCGGCTGCTCTTGCTCAGATACTCGATGTCGCTGCGGCCTTTCTTGTAGCCCGAGCGCGGCACGAAGCGCACGTTGCAGACGGTGGCCTTGCCGGTGAAGCCCTGGGTGGAGAAATCCTTCGATCCGCTCGGCGACAGCACGAGATCCATGCGCATCTCGCCGTCATAGATCGGCAGTTTCTGCGCGCAGACATTGGTGTCAGCAGGGAAGATCAGGCCGGAAATGGGATCGAGCACGGCGCGCATGTCCGAGGCCGGAACGTTGACCCAGTTCTTCGGCGGCTGGCGTGGCGGCTTCACCGTCGTCGAGGTGATGTTGCCGTTGGAATAGCGGACATCATAGGTGCGGGCGCGCTTGCCGCTCTTGTAATAGAGCAGATAATGGTCCGCCTGCATGCGGTTGCCGCGCAGCCGGCCATCGACGCTGGTCTTGGCCGAGATGGTGGTGACGAGATCGGCGAGGCCGGCCGAGCTGATATCGCCGGAGACGCGGTAGGTCTTGTCGTCCTCGATACGGGTCATGAAGGCGGCGCGCGCGATGGTGATGATGCCGAGCGCGACCTTGTATTCGGTATGATGCACGACTTCGGCGGCGCCTGCCGGAATGGCCATCAGGCCCGCCAAGGCGGAAATGAAAATGCGTTTGCCCCAATGAGCCATGAATTGAACCTTGTTCGGTGCGCTGGTCAGGTCGCGAGATACGGTCTATACGCCTGTCGTGGCCTTTAGAGAACAAAAGCTTTTTGACGGAATTGCGAGGCTTTTGGACTGAATCGCCGGAAAGGCCAAGGTTTGGCTTGACGTGCACGGTCTGTCTGATTATAGAACCGCAACTTTCCAATCATGGCCTGATGGATTGCAAGCTCGACTTTGCGCGGGTCGGCAATCGATGGCCGAGAAAAACAAGAATAGGTGTCCCATGTCCCGCATGTGCGAATTGACCGGCAAGGCAGTCCTCGTTGGCAACAATGTCAGCCATGCCAACAACAAGACCAAGCGCCGGTTCCTCCCGAACCTGTGCCAGGTTACGCTGATCTCCGACGCGCTCGGCCAGCGTTACCGTCTTCGCGTTTCGGCTGCTGCTCTGCGTACCGTCGAGCATCGCGGTGGTCTCGATGCTTTCCTGATCAAGGCAAGCGAAAACGAACTGTCGATGCGCGCTCGTCTGCTGCGCCGCCAGATCGTCAAGAAGACCGCTGAAACGGCTGTTGCTGCCTAAGCAACAACCGACATTTAGCTATACGGCTTCAAAAGGCTTGCACGGTAATCCCGTTCAAGCCTTTTGCTTTGCCGGACTGTTCCTCCAACTGGTGGCATACCCCAGGATAAAAAAATGCTTCAGACGCGCTATACCCTTATCTACGTCGCCCTGATGACGCTTGTCGTCGTTTCGTCGAACTTCCTCGTGCAGTTCCCGCTGAACGTCACGTTCGCAGGCGTCAATCTCGCCGATCTGCTCACCTGGGGTGCCTTCACCTATCCGGTCGCCTTCCTGATCACCGATCTCACCAACCGTCAGTTCGGGCCGCAGGCGGCGCGCAAGGTGGTGTTCGCCGGCTTCCTCGTGGGCGTGGCGCTCTCCTTCTTCACATCGGTGCCGCGCATCGCGATCGCTTCCGGTACGGCCTATCTGGCTGGCCAGTTGCTTGATATCGCGCTGTTCAACCGGCTGCGCCGGCAGGCCTGGTGGCGGGCGCCGCTGGTCGGCTCGCTGCTGGGCTCGATGCTCGACACGGCGATCTTCTTCTCGCTGTCCTTCGCCGCCTTCTTCGTCTTCCTCGGCCCGAACGAGCCGTTCGCGCTCGAGGCGTCGCCCGTTCTCGGCGTTTTCGCCGCCGAGGCACCGCGCTGGATTTCCTGGGCGATCGGTGATTTCTGGGTGAAGCTTCTGGTCGGCCTCGTGATGCTTCTGCCCTACGGCGCTCTGATGAGCGTGCTCAGGCCGATGCAAGGCGCCCGCGCGGCCAGCTGATCCTTCATAAAGTCTAACGGCGGCGCTTCATCATGAAAGCGCCGTCGCCATTTTGGGGCGGTCGCGGACATATTGCCGGGGCGAGCAGCCCATGATCCGCTTGAAAGCCGTGCTGAAGGCCGCTTCGGACTCATAGCCGAGCGACGGCGCGATGACCGAGATCGGGTCGCGGGAGTTCTCCAGCCGGTTTCCTGCCAGCAGCATGCGCCATTGCGCCAGATACTCCATCGGCGAGGTGCCGACCGTTTCCCTGAATTTCTGCGCGAATGTGGAGCGCGACATGCCGGCGCGGGAGGCAAGCGCCTGCAGCGTCCAGCGTTCGGCCGGGCTGTCGTGGATCGCCGATATCGCCGCACTCATCTGTCTGTCGGCGAGCGCGAAGAGCCAGCCGACGCCGGTGTTCGAGCGATCGGCCAGATGCAGCCGCAAGGCCTGCACGAGGATCATGTGGGCGAGGTGCTCGACGATCAGGAAGCCGCCCGGCTGCGGCGCGCGCAGTTCCTGCATCATCTGCTCGACAGCAAAGCGCAGCGCCGCCTGGCTCTGCTCGTCGCGCAGCAGCACGATGGGCGGTAGCATCTTGAGCAGGATATCGGCGTGACTGCCGGCAAGGCCGAAGCGGCAGCTGACGATCGAGAAATCGCGACCGTCGTTCAGCGAGACGATGCCATCCTTGCGTGGGCCGAGAAAGATCGTGGCGGCCGGGATTGTCTCAAGTGCGAGATCGGTGGCGAGCCTGAACGGCCGGCCGCGTGGGAGCAGAAAGCTGTCGCCGGGGCGTAGATGTACCGGATCCTCGATACCCTCGACACTGAGCCAGCAGGAGCCCGACACGATGGCGCCGCACTTGATGCCGCCTTGCTGGTCTGGAAACTGGATCGCCCAATCGCCGCCCGCCTCCATGCCGGCGGAGAGATAGTTTTGCGGCTTCAGCAGCGAAAGCACGTTTGACAGAGGGTCCATTGAAAACTCCGGACGATCGCGAAGATATCTCGGACAATATAGCATGGTCCGTATCGCCTCAAGGCCCTAGCTTTTCCTCGACACGTTCGCATCGGCGGGCGCGTCGCAGCAAGCAAGGAGATGACCATGCGCGTTTTCGTCACCGGTGCCACCGGCTTTGTCGGCTCTGCCGTCGTTCAGGATCTCATTCAGGCCGGCCATCAGGTGCTCGGTCTCGCCCGTTCGGATGCTTCGGCCGCGTCGCTTGAAGCCGCGGGGGCTGCGGTTCATCGTGGCGATCTCGAGGATATCGACAGTCTGCGCCGAGGGGCCGATGCCTGCGATGGCGTGATCCATACGGGCTTCATCCACGATTTCTCCAAGTTCAAGGAGAATTGTGAGATCGACGGGCGCGCCATCGAGGCGATAGGCAAGGTGCTCTCCGGCACCGGCCGGCATATGGTCGTGACCTCGGGCACGGGTCTGCTGGCGCCGGGCGCGGTCGCCACGGAAGAAATGGCGGCACCCTCGTCGTCGGCCATTCCGCGCGTCTCGGAGAAGGCCGCGCTGTCCATGGTGCCGGATGGCCTCAGCGCCTCGGTGGTGCGTCTTCCGCCCTCGGTGCATGGCGATGGCGACCATGGCTTCGTGCCGATCGTTATCGGCCTCGCGCGCGAGAAAGGCGGCTCGGCCTATATCGGCGACGGCATGAACCACTGGCCGGCGGTGCATCGTCTCGATACCGGCAGCCTCTACCGGCTGGCGCTGGAGAAGGCGCAGGCGGGCGCGCGTTACCATGGCGTGGCTGAGGAGGGGATACCGTTTCGTGAGATCGCCGGCGTCATCGGCAAGCGGCTTGGCCTGCCTGTCGTCTCAAAGTCGCCGGAAGAGGCGGCGGAGCATTTCGGCTGGTTCACGCATTTCGCGTCGATCAACAACCGGGCGTCCAGCGCCTGGACGCGGGAAACGCTCGGCTGGAAGCCGACACATCAGGGGCTGATCGCCGATCTCGACCGGCCGGCCTACTTCGGGGGCTGACGCTTTCGCGCCCTGTCAATGCGAGGCGGCGGTGTCGGTCGAGGGATCGGGCCGCCGCTCGTCCAGCTTGAACTCCAGCATCAGGTTGCGCTGGAGGATCGAGTGGTTGTCGTCGGAGACGAGGATGACATGGGTGCTGCCGTCCTCTGCGGTGAAGGTATCGAGACCTTCCATGTTGTCGATCTGGTAGCCGAAATCGCCCTGGATCAATATCTCGCCATCCATGACGCTGCCGGGCTTGATATCGGCCGACTTGATGCGTCGGATGCGCATGCCGATACCCTCAGCCAGATTGAAGCGGCGCTCCAGCAGCAGAAGATCGCCATTCGGCAGGAAGGCGCCGTCGGTGGCGTCGAAGTCGCCGTAATGGGCAAGCGCCAGCTTACCCTTCAGCGGTCCGTCCAGGATCGCGGCGTAGGCGTTGCCGTCATCGTCAAGGCTGCGCTCGGCGACGATCAGCGTGCCGCCTTTGAGCGGGCTCGATGGCGGCGAGACGGCGATCGTCTCGAAGCCGCGATTGGCGCGCAGTTGCTTCTTGTCGAAGGGGATGGGCAGCGTGTCGAGCGCGCGCGAGGTCTCGAAGCCGGGATCGGGATAGAGATCGACGCGGTGAAATTGCTCATATGAGACCAGCACCTTGCCGTCCTTCAGCGCGACGCCCTCGGCGTCCATCAGTGCCTTGCCCTCGAGGATCTTGCCGACGCGGTCGCGCATCGGTGTGATCTCGACATCGGCAAGCCCGCTCAGGCTGCCGTCGGCGCCGCGTTCGATGCGGCCGGTCATCCAGTGGCCCGTATCGAGGACACCGACGAAATGCTTCTGGTCATCGCGGAAACGGATGGAGGACAGCGAGCCGAAGAGGCGGTTGGGGGAGACCATTTCCAGGCCGCCCACGAATTCGAAAGGCCCGAAGCGCTTTTCGTCGGAGCCGATCTTGAAGTTCGAGATGATGCTGCTTCTCACTTCCGCCGCCGGCGTTTCAGCCGAGGCGGGCGTGCCGGCCGCAAACGCAGCAGCCAGCAGGAGGGCTCCAGCGAAACAAGGTCGGAACGCCGGAGCCGGTTGCTTCATGGGCGATCAGCCGGCGCGGCGGGCGCGTCCGCCGCGCGGTTGCGCCGCCTGGTCCTCGAAGAGCGAGGCCAGCTGTTCGGTCATGGCGCCTGCGAGTTCATCCGCATCGACGATGGTGACGGCGCGGCGATAGTAGCGCGTGACGTCGTGGCCGATGCCGATGGCGAGCAGTTCGACCGGCGAGCGGGTCTCGATGCGTTCGATGACCGCGCGCAGGTGGCGCTCCAGATAGTTGCCCGGATTGACCGAGAGCGTCGAATCGTCGACCGGCGCGCCGTCGGAGATCATCATCAGGATCTTGCGCTGCTCGCGCCGTGCGATCAGGCGGTTATGCGCCCACATCAGCGCTTCGCCGTCGATGTTTTCTTTGAGCAGGCCTTCGCGCATCATCAGGCCTAGATTGGTGCGCGAGCGGCGCCATGGGGCGTCGGCGGACTTGTAGATGATATGGCGCAGATCGTTCAGGCGGCCCGGCGTCTGCGGCTTGCCGTTGGCGAGCCACTGTTCACGCGCCTGTCCGCCCTTCCAGGCCTTGGTGGTGAAGCCGAGGATTTCGACCTTGACGCTGCAGCGCTCCAGCGTGCGGGCGAGAATGTCGGCGCAGGTGGCGGCAACGGTGATCGGGCGGCCGCGCATGGAGCCGGAATTGTCGATCAGCAGCGTGACGACCGTATCGCGGAACTGCGTGTCGCGCTCCTTCTTGAAGGAGAGCGCCTGGGTGGGGTCGATGATCAGGCGCGTCAGGCGGGCCGGATCGAGATAGCCTTCCTCCAGGTCAAAGTCCCAGGAGCGGTTCTGCTGCGCCATCAGGCGGCGCTGCAGGCGGTTGGCAAGACGGCCGACGGCGCCCTGGAGATGGGCGAGCTGCTTGTCGAGGAAGGCGCGCAGGCGCTCCAGCTCGGCGGCGTCGCACAGTTCCTCGGCGGTGATGGTCTCGTCGAACTCCTCGGTGAAGACGTGGTAGTCGACCTTCTCGTTGAAATCGTCGAAGGGCGTATTGGGACGGCGGGTCTCGCCCGGCGTCTCACTGTCGTCCTCGCCCTCTTCCTGCATGTCGTCGTCGGAGATCTCGGCGCCTTCGGTCTCGCCGTCCTCCATCTGCTCGTCGGCGACTTCGCTGTCTTCGACGGGGGCGGCATCCGAGCCGGCATCGTCCTCGACATCGTCGTCGTTCTGGTCTTCGCCGCTCGGCTTGTCTTCCTCGTCCTGCTGGTCGTCAGAGTCAGGATCGCTGTCGTCGTCGCCATACTCCTCGGCCATTTCCATGGCCGTGAGCATGTTGCGGATGACCTTGGAGAAGGCCTGCTGGTCGTTGATGACGCCGGTCAGGTTCTCGAGATCCTTGCCGGCCTTGTCCTCGATAAAGGAGCGCCAGAGATCGAGCACCTTGCCGGCCGATTCCGGCGGCTTTTCGCCTGTCAGCTTTTCGCGCACCATCATGGCGACGGCTTCGCCGACGGGCGCGTCTTCCTGGCGTTCGATGCCGGAGAAATTGGCCTTGGCGTATTTTTCCGTCGTCATCGAGCGCAGATTGCTGGCGACGCCTTCCATGCGCAGCGCGCCGATCGATTCCACGCGCGCCTGCTCGACGGCGTCGAAGATGGCGCGGGCGTCGGAGCCCTGCGGCGCCATCGTCGCGTGCACCTTCTCGTCATGGCAGGCCAAACGCAGCGCCATCGAGTCACCGAGCCCGCGGGTCACCGCAAGCTCGTGCATCGTTGGGCGCTTGGACAGTTCCGGCAGGCGGATGCGCTCGGCGGTCATGCCCGGCCGCTCGTTGGCGAAGGTCACCTCGACCTCGCCGTCGCCGGCGATTGCGCGCACGCTGCCGGTTATCGCCCGGCGTAGCGGCTCCACGTCGACGGGTGCACCGGGCTTTGCTTTCGAATTGTCACCACGCGCTGCCATGATCCGTTAGCCTCAGGCCTCCAGGACGATGTTGGCGGCGCTTTCCTTCAGCTCGACGCCGAAGGCGCGCTGATAGTGCTCGGCAACCAGCGGACGCTCCAGTTCGTCGCACTTGTTGAGGAAGGTGACACGGAAGGCGAAGGCGAGATCGCCGAAGATCTCGGCATTCTCGGCCCAGGTGATGACGGTACGCGGGCTCATGACGGTCGAGAGGTCGCCGTTCATGAAGGAGGCGCGGGTGAGATCGGCGACGCGGACCATCTTGGAGACGGTATCGCGGCCGTTCTTGTCCTTGCCGAAGCTCTTCACCTTGGCGGCGACGATGTTCACTTCGTGCTCGTGCGGCAGGTAGTTCAGCGTCGAGATGATCGACCAACGGTCCATCTGCGCCTGGTTGATCTGCTGCGTGCCGTGATAGAGGCCGGTGGTATCGCCGAGGCCGATGGTGTTGGCGGTCGCGAACAGGCGGAAGGCCGGGTGCGGGCGGATGACGCGGCTCTGGTCGAGCAGCGTCAGGCGGCCGGAAGATTCCAGAACGCGCTGGATGACGAACATGACGTCAGGGCGACCGGCGTCGTATTCGTCGAAGACGAGCGCGACATTGTGCTGGTAGGCCCAGGGCAGGATGCCGTCCTTGAATTCGGTGACCTGCAGGCCGTCCTTGACGACGATGGCGTCCTTGCCGACGAGATCGATACGGCTGACGTGGCTGTCGAGGTTGATACGGACGCAGGGCCAGTTGAGGCGGGCGGCGACCTGCTCGATATGCGAGGACTTGCCGGTGCCGTGGTAGCCGGAGATCATCACGCGGCGGTTATGAGCGAAGCCGGCAATGATGGCGAGCGTGGTTTCGCGATCGAAGAGATAGTCGGGATCGAGATCCGGAACATAGGCGCTGCCCTGGCTGTAGGCCGGAACGCGGATGTCGGAATCGATGCCGAAGACCTCCCTGACCGAAACGGTGGTGTCCGGAAGTTCCGAGATATCAAGGTCAATCTTGCTCATCATGTCTCCAAGGCGGGTGGCCGACACCCTGCCATACTGTCTCAGCTCGTTTCGCGATCATGGCGTTGTGGTATCCCACGCGCTCATGTCTGAACGTCGGCGATGCTTCTCCGGGACTGAAACGAAACCTCGGGGACGATCAAATCACCGCCTGCGAGCATTCTTGACGATAGTCCCGGACAAGAAACGCCGCGTCCGGAAGTGGCCGAGGCGCCTGTTAGATAAACGCGGAAAAAGGTGCCGCGGTTGCCTGCGGCCTCAGCCGATTTGGACCATACCCGATTGAAGACCAAGAGCAAGGACGGGAATTAACAAAAACCGTTCTGCTTCAATAATTGATAGGCCTGGATCACGGCGCGGAAGCGCTCTTCGGAACCGCGGTCGCCGCCGTTTGCGTCGGGATGGTGCTTCTTCACCAGTTCCTTGTAGCGGCTCTTGATCTCGGACGATGTGGCGTTGGCCGCCAGGTTCATCGTGTCGAAGGCCTTGGCTTCCAGGCTCTTCAGCTTGCGCTGCTCGGGAAAGCGCGGGCCGCTGCTCTTGTTTTCCTTGACGAAGCCGAAGGGATCGCGAACCCGCGTATAGGCGCCGGAGCGGATGTCCGACTGGATCGGGCTATCCTTGGCCGACTTGTTGACGCCGACGGTCCAGGTCGGGCGGTGGCCCGTGATCGCTTCCTTCTGGTAGCGCGCGATCTCGCCGTCCGAGAGGCCGGAGAAATAGTTGTAGCCCTTGTTGTACTCTTTGACGTGCTCGAAGCAGAAGAGAAAGAACTGCCCCTCGGCATTGCGTCCGACGGGAGCGCGATGCACGCCTTTCTTGTCGCAGCCGTCCCACTGACAGGACGGGGGAGCCTGTTCGGGTTCCTGCTCGCGTTTGCGGCGGGTGCGGATGCGATCGAAATATTTGGAATCAAGTCTCATGACGGCGCTAATTATGGGGCTCAGAATGGGTGAGGACAAGAATTGACAAACGGGAATGTTGCTGGCTTGGTGGGAACCTTTTTCTCAAGGCAGCAAGATCGGCTCATGACAGTTCAATCCTCCATCGAAGAAAAGCTCACCGCGGCATTCGCGCCGGAGCGGCTTGATGTCATCAACGAAAGCCACCTGCATGCCGGCCATCACCCTGACGTTACAGGGGAAGGCGAGACCCATATGCGGGTCAGGATCGTCTCCGCATCGTTTGCCGGCATGACACGGCTGGCGCGTCACCGGGCGATCACGGAGCTTCTGAAACCTGAACTGGATGCGGGGTTGCATGCGCTGGCAGTGGAGCCGGCGGCGCCCGGAGAGCCGGTGCGCTGGTAAGCCGACACCGCGTCATATGGGCGCGGTGCGGCGATTTCGCAAGGATGGCGGGCCGCCTCTAACGAATCAGAAGAGCCGTCGCATAGAGGCCGAAGCCGAACACGGTATGCGCGACGAGGCCGAGAAAGCGAACCTTGTTGGGGTTCGGCGTCTTGGACGCCGCCCAGCCGATGCCGAGGCCCGGTTGCAGCAGGAACCAGCCGCCGGCGATGGTGACGATGCCCCAGATCCAGGCGGGCAGGAAGGTCGGCGCGATCAGCCAGTAAGGGCCGGTCAGAATCACCAGCATGATGCCGTAGATGATGCCGACGGCGTAATGGAAGACCCAGCCGAGTGCCACTTCATGCTTATAGGGTTCGGCCTTGCCGATATCGTCGTGAAAGACGGTGCCCTTGGCGAAGAGATGCCAGAGCCAGCGGCCTGGTGGTCCCCAGTTCGGTATCGCGCCCTTGGCAAGCGCGATCGACCAGATGTCCATGAGAATGGTGGCGCCGATGCCGATGGCGATCGAGCGCCAGAGAAGATCAAACATATCAAATCCATAATGATGCTGCTCGCCGGGCTCCTCCCGCAGCGCGCAATGGGTGACAAGGGGATGACGGGAGATCAGGCGGGGTTGTTTTCGTTCTCCTCCGCCGGGCGGATACGCAGTCTGGTGATGCGGTTCTTGTCGCGTTTCATGACGATGAAGCGCTTGCCGTAGAAGGTGAAGGCCTGGCGCTCCTCGGGAATGGTCATGGATTCGTGGATGACGAGACCGGCGATCGTCGTCGCCTCCTCGTCGGGTAGCTGCCAGTCGAGCGCGCGGTTGAGATCGCGGATCGGCACGTTGCCATCGACCACCACCGAGCCGTCCGCCTCCTGGCGTACGCCCTGCATTTCGATGTCGTGCTCGTCGGAGATATCGCCGACGATCTCCTCCAGAATATCCTCAAGCGTGACGATGCCCTGCACCTCGCCATACTCGTCGACCACGACGGCGAAATGCTGCTTGCGGCGCAGGAAGGCGTTGAGCTGTGCTTCGAGGTTGGTGCTGTCGGGCACGAACCACGGCTTCTGGGCGATCTTGATGATGTCGAGCTGTTCGGGCTCGGCGTTGCGCTCGGCGAGCGCTCTCAGCAGGTCCTTGGAATGCACGACGCCGATGATGTTGTCGGTCGTGCCGCGCCAGAGCGGCATGCGGGTGAACGGGCTGTCGAGAATGGTGCGGACGACCACTTCGGGCGGATCGTCGGCATTGATGCAGCGCATGGCCATGCGGTGGACCATGATATCGGACAGTTCGAGTTCGCCGAGATCGAGCACGCCGCCGAGGCGGTCGCGGTCGGCCTTCACCACTGATCCCTCGCGATGCAAGAGATCGACGGCGCCGCGCAGTTCCTCATGGGCCGATAGCATCGACACCTCGCGCGACAGGTTGATGCCGAAGCGGGCGAGAATCCAGCGGACGATAAGGTTTACGAAGGAGGAGACCGGGCCGACGACGGTGACGAAGGCCTTGACGGCGAAGGCGACGGCGAGCGCGAAGCGCTCGGGGATCGAAATCGCCCAGCTCTTCGGCAGCACTTCGGCGAAGATGACGAGAATGACCGTCATGGCGAGCGTCGCGAGCGCCACGCCCGAGTTGCCGAACAGGCCGAGAAAGACGCTGGTGGCGATCGAGGACGACAGGATGTTGGCGAGATTGTTGCCGATCAGGAGTGCGCCGATCAGCCGGTCGCGGCGTTCGATCAGTTCGCGGACGATGCCGGCGCGTTCCTCGCCGTTGGCCTCAAGCGTATGGATGCGGCTGCGCGAAACGGCGGTCAGCGCCGTCTCGGAGCCGGAGAAGAAGGCGGACATGAGGACGAGGGCCACGATGGAAACGATTTCCGGCCAATATGCGGAAAGAAATGCCAGCGTGCCTTCGAGGGTCATTGCGGGTGTTTTTCCTTGAGGAAGCTCAATACTTCGGATGCCGGGACATCGTTTGCGACGAAGGACTGGCCGATGCCGCGGGTGAGGATGAAGGTGAGCTTGCCGCCCTTGACCTTCTTGTCCTGCGCGATCGCATCCATCAGCACCTCGGCCGGCGGCAGCGTGCCCAGGATTTGGGACATGCGGGTCGGGAGGCCGACTTCCTTCAGATGATGCTCGACGCGCTTTGCATCGTCAGGGCTTGCGAGGTTCATGCGGGCCGAGAATTCGTGGGCGAGCACCATGCCGATCGCAACGCCTTCGCCATGAACGAGACGGCTGCTGTCATAGGCGGTCGCGGCTTCCAGCGCGTGGCCGAAGGTGTGGCCGAGGTTGAGCAAGGCGCGCTGGCCGTTTTCATGCTCGTCGGCGACGACCACGTCCGATTTGGCCTGGCAGCTTGCGGCAATCGCCTCGATGCGGGCGGCGCCGCCGGAGAAGACGGACTGCCAGTTTTTTTCAAGCCAAGCGAAGAAATCGGGCTTGTCGATCAGGCCGTATTTGGCGACTTCGGCATAACCGGCGCGGAATTCGCGTTCGGAGAGCGTGTTGAGCACATCGCTATCGGCCAGCACGAGGTCCGGCTGGTGGAAGACGCCGATCAGGTTCTTGCCGTGGCGGCTGTTGATGCCGGTCTTGCCGCCGACGGAACTGTCGACCTGCGACAGCAGCGATGTCGGGATCTGCACGAAGCGCACGCCACGCCGGATAATGCCGGCCACGAAGCCCGAGAGGTCGCCGATGACGCCGCCGCCGAGCGCGATCACGTAATCGTTACGCTCGACGCGGGCTTCCAGAACCTTGTCGCAGGCGGTGATCAGATGCTCGAAGCTCTTGGTCTTTTCGCCAGCCGGCAAGACCAGGGAAGACGAGGCGATGCCCGATGCCGTCAGGCTTTCGACGAGGGCGTTAAGATAAAGCGGCGCGACGTTCTCGTCGGTGATGATGGCTGCCTTGCGGCCCTTGAGGCGGGTGGCGATCTCGGCGCCGGCGCGCGCGATCAGGCCGGGCCCGATCAGGATGTCGTAGGCGCGGTCGCCCAGCGGCACGTGAACCTTGCATTCGGCAGAGGCGGCAATCGCATTCATCAGGCTGCACTTTCGGTTCTGCTGTCGATCACGGCTTTCAGCACTTCGTCGGCCATCACTTCCTTGCGCACATCGCGCGACAAGACGGTGAGGTCTGCCTGCTCGTAGATCGGGTATCTTGCGTTCATCAGGTTTTCGAGCGTCTGCTTGGGATTCTCGGTCTTCAGCAGCGGGCGGGTGTCGCGCTTGTTCACGCGCTCCCAGAGCACGTCGAGATCGGCCTTCAGCCAGACCGACAGGCCGCCTCGCTTGATATGCTTGCGGGTGCGGTCGTTGATGAAGGCGCCGCCGCCGGTGGAGACCAGGCGCGGGCCGCCCTTCAGCAGCCGCTTCATCACCCGTCCCTCAAGCGCGCGGAATTCGTCTTCGCCGTAGGCGGCGAAAAGCTCGCTGATCGACATGCGCGACACACGCTCGATCTCGGCATCGCTATCGATGAAGGGGATGCCCAGCTGGGTGGCGACGATGCGGCCCACCGACGATTTGCCGGCGCCCATCAGACCAACGAGGATCAGATTGCGCGAACCGAGCGCAGCACGAGCTCTGTCCCTCAGGCTATCGGCAACGATCAGAACTGGGTCGTTCATTGGTCCATTCACACTTTGTTTGCGAACGGTATCAACAAATGCAGGTGTAGCGTCAAGTCAGAGGTAAGGGAATCATGGTTCAAAAGCTGCTTCTTGCACTTGCAAACGCGCTTCTTCATAAAGAAGCAAAGCCATGGAGTTGTTGAATGCCGAGCCTGTTCCGATTTCTCGCCATATTGGCGGTCATCGCCGGAGCGATATACGGAACGATGTGGGCGCTCGTGACTTTCGTCGAGCCGAAGGAGCGCGACGTGACGATCCGCATTCCATCCGAGCGGATCAACCCGCCCGCCACCGGCGCGATCAGCCCGGCGAAGAAGTGACGCGATGAGGGATCTCAGTCGCGTTCAGGTCGAGTCCTTTCTCGAAATGATGAGCGCCGAGCGGGGTGCCGCGGCCAATACGCTTTCTTCCTATGAGCGCGATCTCGACGACCTGCATTCCTTCCTGAACGGCAGAAGCGTGCGGCTGACCGAGGCCGCCTCCGCCGATCTCTCGGCCTATCTGGCTTCGCTTGCCGCGCAGGGCTTCAAGCCCTCGTCGCAGGCGCGGCGGCTGGCGGCGATGCGGCAGTTCTACAAGTTCCTCTATGCCGAGGGGCTGCGCACCGACGATCCGACCGGCATTCTCGACGCGCCGAAGAAGGGGCGGGCGCTGCCGAAGACAATGGGTGTCGATGAAGTCGGGCGGCTGCTGGAGAAGGCCGAAGAGGAGGCGCAGGACGAGGCGCCCGGGCAATTGCAGCGGCTGCGCATGCTGGCGCTGCTGGAACTGCTCTATGCCACCGGCATGCGCGTCAGCGAGCTGGTGTCGCTTCCCGCCCGCGTGCTCGACCAGGAGGGGCGCTTCCTGATCATTCGCGGCAAGGGCAACAAGGAGCGGCTGGTGCCGCTGTCGCAATCGGCGATCACAGCGCTGAAGCTCTATGGCCGGATGCTGGCTGAACAGGCGGTAAAAGCCGAAAATCCACAGGAAAGCCCGTGGCTGTTTCCGGCGGCCTCGAAGGAGGGGTATCTCGCCCGGCAGGTCTTTGCCCGCGACCTCAAGAACCTGGCGATCCGCGCGGGGCTTACCCCATCGATGATCTCGCCGCACGTGATGCGGCACGCCTTTGCCAGCCATCTGCTGGCCAACGGCGCCGATCTGCGCGTGGTGCAGGAACTGCTTGGCCATTCGGACATTTCCACCACGCAAATCTACACGCATGTGCTGGAAGAAAGGCTCCAGCAACTGGTCCAAACGCATCACCCCCTTGCCAAACAGGCGAAAAAGCAGGATTAGGACCGGCGACAAGGGCAGCCAAAAGACAAATGCCCCGGGCACAAGGAACGGAAACGCACCTCATGCACAATTATCTCGACTTCGAAAAGCCGATCTCCGACCTCGAAGGCAAGATCATCGAATTGAAGAAGATTGCCTCGGAAGACGAGAGCATCGACACATCCGATGAAATCGGCAGGCTCGAAGTTCGTGTTCGCGAAGCGACGGTCGAAATCTATTCGAAGCTCAACGCCTGGCAGAAGACCCAGGTCGCGCGTCATCCGCAGCGGCCGCACTTCGTCGATTATGCCAAGACGCTGTTCCAGGAATTCACGCCGCTGGCCGGCGACCGCAAGTTTTCCGAGGATGCCGCGATCCAGGCCGGTCTGGCACGCTTCCGCGGCCAGCCTGTTGCCGTCATTGGCCAGGAAAAGGGCAACGACACGAAGAGCCGCCTGAAGCACAATTTCGGCAGCGCGCGCCCCGAGGGCTACCGCAAGGCGATCCGCGTGCTCGAGATGGCCGACCGCTTCGGTCTGCCGGTCATCACGCTGGTCGATACGGCTGGTGCCTATCCCGGCGTCGGCGCCGAAGAGCGTGGCCAGGCGGAAGCCATCGCCCGCTCGACGGAAATGTGCCTCGGCCTCAAGGTTCCGATCATCTCCGTCGTCATCGGCGAAGGCGGCTCGGGCGGTGCGATCGCGATCGCCACCGGCAACCGGGTCTACATGCTCGAGCATGCGATCTACAGCGTGATCTCGCCTGAAGGTGCGGCCTCCATCCTGTGGCGCGATTCCGCGCGCGCCAAGGAAGCGGCCACCAACATGAAGATCACCTCGGATGATCTGAAGGCGCTCGGCATCATCGACGGCATCATCGGTGAGCCACTCGGCGGCGCGCATCGCGATCCTGATAGCGTGATCGCGTCGACCGGCGATGTCATCGCCAATGCGCTCGGCGAAATGGCCAGCCGCACCGGCGAGCAGATCCGCAATGATCGCCGCCAGAAGTTCCTGAACATGGGCCGCAACCTCTAAGGGGGGCTGCGAAACAGGCTTGGGTGAGGCCGCGGATTGCGGCCAAACCTTGGCCACATTAGTGTTATCAATAGCTTTTGTGCTTGCGGGGGTCGTGGGTGCGCGGCATGGTCGTTAAGGTTTTATAAACCAGATTGGGCCAATGATTCGCTTCACTTCGAACCCGTTCAACGGATTGGGTCGCATCTCGTAATTGGGCTAGATTGAATGCGCTTTCGTCATTTTGCCTATGTTTCCCTGATGGCGCTGGCCTTGGCCGGCTGCAACGACGCGTTGGAAACCACGCAGATCGACCTGTCCAAGGTCAAGAACAAGGTCGAACAGCCGCTTCCGCCGCGCATCCTCAACGAAATGGCCGCGAAGAGCATGGATCGCAATTCGCCGATCCTGATCCGCATCTTCAAGGAAGAAGGCCAGCTCGAGATCTGGAAGGCGAAGACGGACAACCGCTACGACAAGATCGCCAGCTACAAGATCTGCGCCTGGTCGGGCCGTCTCGGTCCCAAGGTGAAACAGGGTGACCGGCAGGCGCCGGAAGGTTTCTACAACCTGACCAAGGCCAACCTGAACCCGAACTCGAAATATTATCTCGCCATCAATACCGGCTTTCCGAACCGCTATGACGCCGTCAACGGCCGCACCGGCACGGATCTGATGATCCACGGCGCTTGCTCGTCGTCGGGCTGCTATTCGATGACGGACGAGCAGGTGCTCGAGATTTACGCATTCGCGCGCGACGCCTTCAAGGGCGGCCAGACGGGCGTGCAGCTGCAGGCCTTCCCGTTCCGGATGACGGCCGAGAACATGTTCAAGCACCGGATGAACGAGAACTTCGACTTCTGGAAGATGCTGAAGGTCGGCTACGACAATTTCGAAGTCACCAAGCGTCCGCCGGAAGTGAACTTCTGCGAGAAGAAATACGTCTTCAACCAGCAGTCCTCCGGCGCGTTCAATCCCGGCGGCAAGTGCCCCGAGATGTCGACGCCGCCGGCGCTGACCGCGGCACTCGCCTCCTACGACAAGACCTATGAGCTGGCCTACACCAAGGCGTCGAAGGAATTCGACGGCATGGCGTGGTACGATCCGTCGGAAGCCGAGCGCAAGGCCGTCGTTGCCAAGCAGCGCAAGGGCCGCGAGCTCGCATACGCGCCGACCGGCACGTCGCTGGAAGCCGGCAAGATGATGAAGGTCGCCGACCTCGAAGGCATGGCGGCCGCCAAGACCGCGACCACGGTTGCGGCCAACACGGTGACCGGCTCGACACCTGCCGACGCCACCGCTGCCGTGAAGACGGCCGATGCCGCGATCGTCAACCCGGCATCCGTGCCGGTGCCGACGCCGAACCCGATGGAATCCGCCCCGACAACCGCGACGGCGTTCGCGCCTGTCGAGCAGCCTGAATCGGTCGAGGTCGCCTCCAAGAAGCCGTTCTGGAAGTTCTGGGGCCGGGATTAATCGCGCGTGAGCGCCATTTCCTATGATCTGCGCGGGCTGAAATGCCCGCTGCCCGTCATCAAGACACGCAAGAAGATGTCGTCGCTGCCATCAGGCGCGACGATCCGCGTCGAGACGACCGATCCCCTGGCGGGGATCGATATTCCGCATTTCTGCCATGAGGATGGTCACGAGTTGATCGAGACCGAGAAAACCGAGAGCGGTCACAGCTTTCTGATCCGCAAGCGATAGCTCTAAAAGCGCATTCCCGGAGTGCTAGAAACGCATTCCCGGAATCGCTAGCGGGTTGTCGTTGAGGGCCGTGCGGTCGGCGGTGTCGATGCGCGGCTTGCCCAAGAAGGCGTCGAACAGGTCCTTGACGAAGGCTTCCGGCAGATCCTTGGTGATCAGCACCATGCGGGTTCGCCGGTCCTGAGGATCCGGCCATGCCGGCAGGCGGATCGGCGGGTGGAAGATGCTCTGCACGCCATGCAGCACCAGCGGCCGGTCGGGACGATCCGACATCGCAACGATTGCCTTCATCCGCAAAAGCTTCTCGCCGTGCGCCGAGCGAAGGAGATCGACGAACATGTCGAGCGCCATCGGATCGATCGGCTTGTCCTCGACGATCGAGAAGGAGCGGATCGAGGCGTCGTGGCGGTTCACGTCGTGCGCGTGCTGGTGGTCGTGGTCATGATCATGGTGGTGATGCCCATGATCGTGGTCGTAGTGACCGTGATGATGATGGCCGTGATCGTGCCCATGGTGGTCATGATGATGCCCGTGATCGTGGGCGTCTTCGTCACGCAGCCAGCGGCCGACATCGGCGCTCTTGGTTGATGGATCGTAGATGCCGTTGACGAGGGTGGCCGCGGTGCCGGTTTCGGCGTCGTCGGCATCCATCAAAGCGGCGCGCGGGTTGAGCGCGCGCAGGCGGGCTTCAAGCTTTTCGAGCACGGCCGAAGAAGCCAGCGTCTTCTTCGAGATGATCAGGCGATCGGCGACGGCCGCCTGCTTGACGGCTTCCACGTGGTTGTCGAGCGTCTGCAGCCCGTTGGCGGCGTCGACGACGGTGACGACGCCATCGAGCGAGAAGCTTTCGGCAATGATCGGATTGCCCATGATCGCCTGCATGACCGGCGCCGGATCGGCGAGACCCGTGGTCTCGACGACGACGCGCTTCACCGGCTTGACGCGGCCGGTCTGGATCGCGTCCATCAGGTTGGCGAGCGTATCCACCAGTTCACCGCGCACGGTGCAGCACAGGCAGCCATCCGAGAGCTCGATGATCGCGTCGCCGGAGCTTTCGACGAGCAGATGATCGATACCGACATCGCCGAACTCGTTGATGATCACGGCGGCTTCCTTCATGGCCGGATCCTTGAGGATGCGGTTCAGAAGGGTCGATTTGCCCGCGCCGAGAAAGCCGGTGAGGATGGTGACCGGAATGCGATCCGCAACTGCGCTCATGCCTGTATGCCTTGGATGTTTTTATGCCTTAGAGGTCTGCAAGCCTTAGAAGCCAGAGGCGGGGCGCGGGGTCGGGATCGGCACATTGGCGATGTCGCCGACGCCGGCCGCCGTCGCCAGCTTGTCGGGCTGCGGCTCGTTCTGGCCGGGGATCAGGCCGGCATAGACGAAGTTCGGCTCGTGATCCATTTCCTGGATATAGGGCGAATGGATCTTCATGCGGCCCACTTCGTCGCGCGTTTCGCTGCGGATCTTGGCGCCCTTGGCGCTGCAGATCTCGGCCGTGAGGTCGGCGACTTCCTGCGTTTCGCCATAGGGCTTCAGCGAGCCCAGCGTATCGTTGCCTGTCGGCTGCGTGGTGAAGCCGCGCTGCAGCATGTCGGCGGAAGCGTCGGCACGGGCGGCGAGGCTGTCGGTGCCGAGCACGACGGAAACGAGCGTACGGCCGTTGCGCGTCGCCGAGCTGATCTGGTTGAAG
This sequence comes from Rhizobium sp. Rhizsp42, assembly GCF_047304155.1. NCBI lineage: Bacteria > Pseudomonadati > Pseudomonadota > Alphaproteobacteria > Hyphomicrobiales > Rhizobiaceae > Rhizobium > Rhizobium sp. Rhizsp42. The sequence goes on from NZ_JBGLYS010000020.1 coordinate 71,008, forward strand.
CCGGATGCGCAGATGAAGCCGGTCTTCATGCCATCGGCGCCGGCGAAGCGGCCGATCAGCATGTTGATGGCGGGGATGTTCTGCTTGCCAGTCGTGATCCCCTCCAGCGAGAAGTAGCTGGCATATTGCGGGAAATCGCGGCGCAGCGCGACCGACAGGATCGCGAGGTCGCGCGCCGTCGTGTACTGGCCCTTGCCGGGCAGGCCGTTGGGATTGACGAAGTGGGTGTCGCTCATGCCGAGCTTGGCGGCTTCGGCGTTCATGCGGAGAACGAAGGCGTCCTGCGTGCCACCGACTGCTTCGGCGACGGCAACCGCGATATCATTGGCGGACTTGACGATCAGGATCTTCAGCGCGCTGTCGAGCGTCAGCTTCTGGCCCGGCTTGAAATACATCTTGGCCGGCGGCTGGGCGGCGGCGGTCTTGCTCATGACGATCGGCGTATCGATGCTGATCTGGCCGGAGCGGATCGCATCGAAGGTCGTGTAGATGGTCATCAGCTTGGTGAGCGAGGCCGGATACCACTTGCGAAAGGCATCCTCATGCTCGAGCACGCGGCCGCTCTGCACATCGACCAGGATATGCGGATTGGCATAGGCCTGCGTCGTCGCGGAAAAAGCGATGGCGGCTGCGGAAGCGGCGATGGTGATCGGCCGCAAGGCGGCAAGCAGGCGTTTCTGGCGCGTCGACACGGTTTGTCCTTAAAGATGTCCTGATGTCTCGAAAGTTTCCCCTATTTAACGTATATGGCCATGACATGGCAAAGGTCATTGTCTAACTTATTTGCGAGCCGTGGTATCAATCCCGTTATTGCCGCCGTTTTCGATTTTCATCAGGGAAGCAAGCATGCCGATTTTGAACAGAGCCGCCGAACTTCAGGACGAAGTGACCGAGTGGCGCCGGCACATTCACGAGCGGCCGGGCCTGCTCTACGCGGTGGAAGAGACGGCCGCCTTCGTAGCCGAGAAGCTCAAGGAATTCGGCGTCGACGAGATCGTCACCGGCATCGGCCGCACCGGCGTCGTCGGGCTGATCAAGGGCAATGGCGCCGGATCGCGCACGATTGGCCTGCGCGCCGACATGGACGCGCTGCCGCTCACCGAAATCTCGGGCAAGCCCTGGGCATCGAAGATAGAGGGCAAGATGCACGCCTGCGGCCATGACGGCCACACGGCGATGCTGCTCGGGGCCGCGAAGTATCTGGCCGAGACCCGGAATTTCAACGGCAACGTCGCAGTCATCTTCCAGCCTGCGGAAGAAGGTGGCGCCGGCGGCGACCTGATGGTCAAGGACGGCATGATGGAGCGCTTCGGCATCCAGGAGGTCTACGGCATGCACAACATGCCCGGCCTTCCCGTCGGCCATTTCGCCATCCGCAAGGGGCCGATCATGGCCGCGACCGACGAGTTTACCGTCACGGTCAAGGGGCGCGGCGGGCATGCGGCGCAGCCGAACCGCACGATCGACCCGATCGCGATCGGCACGCAGATCATCACCAACCTGCAGATGATCGCATCCCGCAATGTCGATCCGCTGCGCTCGGTCGTGGTGTCGGTCACCAAGTTCAATGCCGGCTTCGCGCATAACGTCATTCCCAACGAGGCGACGTTTGCCGGAACCGTGCGCACGCTCGACGAAGCGGTGCGCGATCTCGCCGAAAAGCGCTTCCGGCAGATCGTTGCCGGCGTGGCCGAGGCGCATGACGCGGTGGCGGATATTCATTTTCAGCGCAACTATCCCGTCACATCCAATCATGCAAACGAGACGGAGCATGCGACGGCGGTCGCGACCGACATCGCCGGTGCCGGCAATGTCGATACGGATATCGATCCGATGATGGGCGGCGAGGATTTCTCCTACATGCTGAACGCCCGCCCCGGCGCCTTCATCTTCATCGGCAATGGCGACACCGCCGGCCTTCACAATCCGGCCTACGACTTCAACGACGACGTCATCAGCCACGGCATCTCCTACTGGGTGCGTCTGGCTGAGCAACGGCTGGGCGAATGAGCGCTGCCGCTGCGCTTTGCGGCGAAAGCCGAAATGTCGACCACTATACTTCCATTAGACTAGGCGGAAGAGCGTGAGGAATGATGTATATCTTTGAATAGTATTGCAGGGCGTTAAGCATTTCGACTTCATCAAAGATGTCTATCGCAGCTGCAGGATCGCATGTTGAAGGCATTGGGGGTAGATTTGCCAAACATTGCAGCGTTTACTCCGACATTCCGGCGCGATCTCGCCTGCTTCGGCGAATTGCACAAGTCTGTTCTGCGCTTCACGCCCGAGGAAGTCGTCCATCACATCGTTGTGCCCCGTGAGGACGTTGCACTGTTCTCCCGCTGGAAATCAAGCAGGCTGGTCATTCACACGACAAACGAAGTCTTGCCGCCCAGCTTCCTCTCGGTTTCGCCCTTGTCGAAAGCTCTTTACTCCGTTTCCGGCCTTCACGATATCAAGGCGCTGAAAGCGCTTGGCCGCGGCGAGCTTTTCGTCAATCTGCGGCGTCCATGGCCACCCATTCGCGGTTGGGTTCTGCAGCAGATCATCAAGTTCTCGGCAGTCGGGGCAATGCAGGCCGATGCGGTGATCATGCTCGATTCGGATGTGGTCCTGATCAACGAGGTGAAACCCTCCTACCTGATCGAGAACGGGGCGGTTCGACATTATCGCAAGCCGAATTCCGTTTCGTCCGACATGAAGAATCACATCGCCTGGCACAAGGGCGCTCACAGGTTGCTGGGGATTGCCCCCGAGCCGGGAAGCGATTTTGCTGACTATGTCTCCTCGTTCGTTGTCTGGGACCCCGCCATCGTGCGCGCGATACAAAGCCGTATCGAACAAGTGAACGCAGCAAGCTGGCCTTCCGTTCTTGCATCTGAAATGCGGCTTTCTGAATGGACGATCTACGGCGCTTACGTCGATCATATCGGCACGCCGAGGGAGCGGTCATTCACATCGGATCTGTCGCTTTGCCATAGCCATTGGGACACGAGTGCATTGGTAATGGGGGATGTCGAACGCTTTGTCGAATCTCTCGACAGTTCCGATCTCGCCATCCTCGTACAGTCGACTTCCGAGACGTCCCTTGAGGTCAGGTCAAAGATCATCGCGGCGGCTCTGGAGAAGTTCGGCCGAGGCAAGTTCTCTGCTCTGGAGGGTGGCGTCTCACACGCATAGAAACGGTGCCTGTGGGGGCGGGGCGAGATGCCTGTATGCGGGTAGTGCATGCGCCTTTCTGCTATGCTGCGCATGCCGCGTACCTCCGAAGAAGCGGTGGTCGGAATTGCAATTTAAGCCTAGCTTCTCAGCGGGTTCAGATATGAGACGGGGCAGGTGCCGGCCGTCGCACAAAGGATTGTCGTACCGCGATATGTTCAAGCCGCTCTCCAACGACGGGGTCATTTCCCCCAACGGCAAATGCTGATGCCCGTGCGTGAAGCACAAATGGCGAGGCGTCGTACTGCGGTTGCGATGCCGTTGCCGCGCTCCGCTGCGCCGCCTTCGCGGACTGCCGGACATGCTGAAGCCCGACCAAAACAGCAACGTTCGGCGTCGATCCCGTTTCACATGTATTTTCTGCTGGTGCTGATTGCCTTTCTCGGGCTTCCCTGGGTCTTTCATATAGGCCCGATGCGCATGTCTTCCTATCGCATCGTTCTTTGCCTGGCGGTCCTTCCGAGCCTTATCTATTGGGTTCGCGGCAAAGCAGGCGGTATCAAGGTTGCCGACCTTTGCGTTATCGCTTTCAGTGGTTGGATCGCGCTTTCGATGATCATGCTGAACGGTTCTGTCGGAGTGCAGTCGGCCGGGATAACGGTGCTTGAGACTATCGCACCCTATTTTTTGGCGCGATGCTGCATCCGAAGCGCGGACGATTTTCGCCTATTCGGCAAAGCGTTGTTCCTGCTGATCGCGATGTTGCTGCCACTTGTGGCAATCGAGGCCGTCACCGGTGTGAACGTGATTTTCCGGGTGCTTGGATTCGTGTTTCCAACCTATGACATGGTGGGAATGACGCGCTCGGGGCTCTTCAGGGCCCAAGGACCGTTCGCGCATCCCATCTTGCTGGGATTGGTCTGCAGCACTTCGTTCTCGATCGCCTACCTCGTGCTTGGCTACGGCGCGAGCATGATGGGTCGATGCGTGCTGGCCGGCACAGTGGCACTGGCAACCATGTGCGCGATCTCTTCGGGGCCGCTGCTTGGGGTTGCCCTGCAGTGCATGCTGATCGCCTGGAAGCGCCTTGCCGACAGGATCGGACTGCAGGTGGTCTGGAGCACGACGCTGTTGCTTTATGCCGCAGCGCAGATCATTTGCTGGGTAACGGGACGCTCGCTGCTTACCGTGACGATCAGTCGTCTCACCTTCGATCCCATGTCGTATTGGTTTCGTAACCTGATCTGGGAATATGGCTGGTCGTCGGTACTGACCAATCCGTGGCTTGGGACCGGCTTGAATGAATGGGCGCGGCCGTCCTGGATGCCCAGCAGTATCGATAACATCTGGCTATATTTCGCGGTCAAGCACGGCTTGCCGGCGTCGTTTCTGCTTGCGTTGTCGGTTATATGCTGCCTGCTGCTGGTCGGCTTGAAGCGTGGGCTGGACTGCAAGCACAAGGATTATCGATGCGCATATCTGGTGACTGTGATCAGTTGCTGCTTGGTTGGCCTCACCGTGCATTTCTGGGACGGAGCCTATGTGCTGATGTTCTGCATCCTCGGCAGCGGCATCTGGATCGCTGACGTGAAAACGGTTGCGGCCAAGCCACAGAGGCTGCAGCGCCGGGTGGAGAGTAGCAGGACCGGGAAGCCAGAAGTCCGGCCTGAAGATCATCGGCGGCCGCAGTTGGATTGACAGTTGCGATCTAGGGTCCTTCTGTTTGAAACGGGTAGGCCTTCAAACCGTCGACAACCCGTTCGGCAAGAGGTTGTCACCTATGTCTTAAGTGCGGATTGTTACCTATGTGTCCGGATCGGACACAATCAGGAAAATGGTGTCCACGAGAGGATTCGAACCTCCGACCCCAGGATTAGGAATCCTGTGCTCTATCCTGCTGAGCTACGTGGACAACGTCCCCTGCATAGCTTGACTGTCCCTGTCGATCAATAAGCTTTTGACGACATTCTCCTCTTCGCAATGACCCATCTGTTCAATCCTGCGCTGGTCCGTTCGGTGTCATGGACGCGAGCGATGTCGGGCAAACGCAAATTTTGGGCAGCTGTCTCATAGGGAGACGGTGTTGCGTCATGGCGGGACAGGGTCATGTTGCGATGCAAAACTCGCGTTAACAGTGAGATTTATTAGTTTTGCACAACCATAGAAAGAGCAAGCTCTCGTCACTGTTGTGATCCATGTTCGGGACATCACTGCCCCAGTTTCATGCGATCGCGAGGCCATTTGTCCCAATTCAAGGCGAAAACATCCGCGCCGTTCCTGATTTCCGCCGTCTCGTCCGTGCGGGGCACGCTGATCGGGATCGGAATGACGAGCTGCTTCATCAATATCCTGGCGTTGACAGGCTCGTTCTTCATGCTGCAGGTCTATGACCGCGTCATTCCCGCCCGCAGCCTTCCGACGCTGGTCGGGCTCGGCATGATCACGTTGACGCTCTTCGCCTTCCTGGGGCTGCTCGAACTTTTGCGCTCGCTGGTGCTGGCGCGGCTCGGGCAGTCAGTCGACGAGCGCTTCGGGCCGATTGTCTTCCGCTCCTTCGCCACCGCGCCGTCGCGGCGCAGCGTCGAGGAGAACGGACTGCAGCCGATGCGCGATATCGACATGGTGCGCGGCTTTCTTTCCGGGCCGGGGCCGACGGCGTTGTTCGATCTTCCGTGGATGCCGTTCTATCTCGGTCTCTGCTTCCTGTTTCATGTCTGGATCGGAGCGGTGGCGCTGGCAGGCGCGCTTGTTCTCATTGGCCTGACCATCATCGCCGAAATCCGCACTCGGGCGCCGACGCAGGCAGCGGCGCGGATCGGGCTGGAGCGGACGGCGCTTGCCGAAGCCACGCGCCGCAATGCCGAGACCGTGGCATCGATGGGGTTTGCGCGGCGGCTGGAGGAGCGCTGGTCGGCGATCAATCTGCGCTATCGCGACACGCAGTTCAAGGCGACCGGTATCACCGTGTCGCTGTCGACACTGTCGCGTGTCGTGCGGCTGGTGCTGCAGTCGGGCGTGCTGGCTGTCGGCGCCGTTCTCGTCATTCACCAGGAGGCGACGGGCGGGATCATGATCGCGAGCTCCATCCTGATCAGCCGGGCGCTGGCGCCGGTCGAGCTGGCGATCGGGCAGTGGCGGGGCTTTGCCGCGGCGCGCCAGAGCTGGGCGCGGCTTCTTCGGTTGAGCGAGGCGGATGAAGTCAGCGACCCGGATGTGCGGCTGCCCGCGCCGGGCAAAGGCCTGAAGGTGGAGAACCTGCATCTCTCGGCACCCGGTTCGGCCGTGCCGCTGCTGCGCGGCATCTCGTTCGAAGCCAGGGCCGGCGAGGCTATCGGGATCGTCGGGCCGAGTGCATCCGGCAAGTCGTCGCTGGCGCGTGTGCTGGTCGGGATCTGGGCGGCGCGCGTTGGGGCCGTGCGGCTTGACGATGCGTCGCTGTCGCAATGGGAGCCGGAAGCGCTCGGGCGGCACATCGGCTACCTGCCGCAGGAGATCGGGCTCTTCGATGGAACGATCGCCGACAATATCGCCCGCTTCGATCCCACGGCGTCGTCGGATGCGGTGATCGCGGCGGCGAGGGCGGCCGGTATCTATGAGATGATCGTGCGGATGCCCGATGGTTTCGATACCGAGATCGGCGATGAGGGAGCGGCTCTTTCCGCCGGTCAGCGGCAGCGGCTGGCATTGGCGCGCGCGCTTTACGGCGATCCCTTCCTCGTCGTGCTCGACGAACCGAATGCCAATCTCGATACAGAGGGTGACGCGGCGCTGAGCCGCGCGATCGCGGGCGTGCGTGAGCGCGGCGGGGTGGCGATCGTCATTGCCCACCGGCCGAGCGCGCTTGCCGGTATCGACAAGGTGCTGGTGCTGGCCGAGGGCCAGGTACGCGGTTTCGGACCGAAGGAAGAGGTGCTCGGGAGGCCGGTGGCGGCGGTGTCGGCGGCATTCTCGCCGGTGCGTTTCGGGCGGGTGAGCGAGGGGAGGGCGGCGCGATGAAGCCTCTTGCAAATGGTGGGGGCGCACCGATCGCCGAACGGGCCATCCGGCGGCTGGCGCTTGTGGCGCTGGCGGCGGTTCTCGTTCTCGTCGGCGTGCTCGGCAGCCTTGCGGCGACCATCCATCTCAACGGCGCGGTGATCGCCTCGGGCACGCTCGTCGTCGACAGCTATGTGAAGCCGATCCAGCATCTGAAGGGCGGGACGGTCGGCGAGATCCTCGTTCGCAATGGCGACAAGGTGGAAGCAGGGCAGGTGCTGCTGCGGCTCGACGATACGCAGGCGCAGGCGACGGTTTCGATCGTCTCGCGGCGCTTGCGGCAGCTGGCGGCGCGAACGGCACGACTATCGGCCGAGCGGGACGGGCGCGAGACGTTCGCGTTTCCCGATCTTGTGAAACAAGCGCCCCCGGACGAGCGGGAGACGCTGATGCAGGGCGAGCAGCGACTGTTCGAAGACCGGCGGGCTTCGCTTAGCGGGCAGGTGGCGCAGCTGCGCGAGCGCATCCGCCAACTCGGCCAGCAGGCGGGTGGGCTGGTGGCGCAGCAGGACGGCAAGCGGCAGGCGATCGAGATCATCGGCAAGGAGTTGGCGAGCCTCGAGCCGCTGCTGAAGCAGGGCATCATTCCGGCAACGCGTGTCTATGCGCTGCAGCGCGATGCGGCCGATCTGACCGGCGAGCTCGGCAACCTCTTGGCATCGGCAGCCGAGGTGAAGGGCAAGATCGCCGAGACGGAGTTGCAGATCATCCAGCTTGGCGACGACAGGCGCAGCGAAGTCTCGGACCAGCTGCGGCAGGCGCAAAGCGATACCGGCGAATATTCCGAGCGGCTGGTCGCGGTCGAGGACGATCTCAAGCATATCGACATCCGCGCCCCGCAGGCGGGCATCGTCCATCAGCTGTCGGTGCATGCATCAGGCGCCGTGGTGCAGGCGGGAGCGGCGATCATGGAGATCGTGCCGGATGGCGATGCGCTGACGCCCGATCTCAGGCTTTCGCCTGGAGATATCGATCAGGTCGCGGTGGGGCAGACGGTGGTGTTGCGGCTGTCGGCCTTCAACCAGCGCACCACCATGGAGCTCAATGGGCGGGTGGAGCGCATCGCGGCCGATCTCACCACCGATCAGAAAACCGGCCAGACCTACTACGGCGTGCGCGTTCATATCGAGGACGGCGAATGGCGAAGGCTCGGAAAGTTGACGCCGGTGGCCGGCATGCCGGTGGAGGCCTTCATCGAAACGGGGGAACGGACGGCGCTCGCCTATCTCGCCAAGCCGTTCACCGATCAGGCGGCCCGTGCCTTTAGGGAGGAATAAGGGCCTTTAGGGAGGAATAAGGGGCCTGTGCCTGATGGCGCCTGGGAGGAGGCGCGTCGGGCAAGGGAGGAGCGTTCGGCCATCAGGGCATCGTGTGGATGCCCTTGGCAATGTTTCAATCACGAAAACCCTAGGAGATGAACCATGCCACAGTCGATTCAGAACGCAGTCGGCACAAGCCTGTTCTATAGCGGCGCTTCAACCGCCTGGCTGTCGGCGACAGGATCCGGACCGGTGCTCAACGGCACAGCCGGCAATGACAGCATATGGGGTGATAGCTCGGTCAACGTGACCATGCAGGGAGGTACGGGTGACGATATCTATTATCTCTACTCCGCCATCAACCGCGCGGTTGAAGAGCCGGGTGGCGGGATCGACACGATCAACACCTGGATGAGCTATACGCTGCCTGAAAATTTCGAGAACCTGACGGTGACAGGCGCCGGGCGCTATGCCTTCGGCAACAGCGCCGACAACATCATCTCCGGTGCCGCGGGCAGCCAGACGATCGATGGCGGTGCGGGCAACGATGTGCTGATCGGCGGCGGCGGAGCCGATACCTTCCTCTTCACGCGCGGCAATGGCAGCGACCTCATCGTCGATTTCAGCAGCGACGACACGATCCGCTTCAACGGCTATTCGCTCACGAGTTTCGATCAGGTCGTCAGCCACTCGACACAGGAGGGTGCCAATCTCCGGATCGATCTCGGAGGTGGCGAAAGCCTCGTGCTCGCTAATACCACGGCCTCGGCGCTGCATGCCGATCAGTTCCAGCTGACACTCGATCGCTCGGCGCTGACGATGACCTTTGCCGACGAGTTCGACAGCCTGTCGCTTCATAGCGGCGGTCAGGGAACCTGGGATGCCAAGTTCTGGTGGGCGTCCGAGAAGGGCAGCACATTGCCCGATAACGCCGAGGAGCAATGGTATATCAACCCGTCTTATGCCGGCACCGCGTCGGTCAATCCGTTCTCCGTGCATGACGGCGTGCTGACGATCACGGCGGCGCAAACGCCGGCGGCGCTTGCAGGCCAGCTCGAGGGCTTCGACTATACGTCGGGCATGCTCAACACCCACTCGACCTTCGCCCAGACCTACGGGTACTTCGAGATCCGCGCCGACATGCCGACGGAGCAGGGTGTGTGGCCGGCCTTCTGGTTGCTGCCGGAGGACGGCTCCTGGCCTCCGGAACTCGATGTGGTGGAGATGCGCGGGCAGGACCCCAACACCGTTCATGTGACGGCGCATTCGGCGGCGAGCGGCAGCCATACGATGGACCAGACGGCCGTCAGCGTTGCGAGCACCGAGGGCTTCCATACCTATGGGGTGCTCTGGGATCAGGACCAGATCGTCTGGTACTTCGACGACGTGGCGATCGCCCATGCGGATACGCCTGACGACATGCACGACCCGATGTACATGATCGTCAACCTCGCCGTCGGAGGCATTGCCGGATCGCCGGCGGATGGTCTGCCCAACGGCTCGGAAATGAAGATCGACTACATTCACGCCTATTCGCTGGCTGACAGCCCGGTTTCTTCGACCGCGCATACGGCGACGGACGACTGGCAGACCTGAGGCGGTCCTGTCGGATGCTTTCGGATACGGGCGCTGAGATGCGCCCGTATTTTTTTGCCCGAATTTTTTGGGAACGATGAAAGCCCTCTGTCGTTGACCCCATGTCGATACGAAAGAAGGAGAAGCATCATGAAAGCGAAACTGATCGCGGCATCGATCCTGGCACTTGGTCTGGCAACAGGCGGCGCAATGGCCCAGTCAAACCCGAGCCCGGCTGGATCGACGATCGGCAGCAGCACGGTCGATAGCGGCGGTGGCGCAAACGCGGATGCTCCGAATACGACTGGAACATCGCCAACGGTGGTCGATCCGAACGCCACCTACAGCACCACGCCCGGCACGATGAGCACGGGGCCGAACACCAATACGACAGGGACCGTCGACCGCACGCGCTGCCCGGCGCAGCCGATGCCGGGTACGACAGCCGCCCAGGGCGGCAACAGCGGCGCGTCCGAGAGCCAGGCATGCCCTGACTTCAAGTAATCATCGCATTGCGATCAAGGATCCCGGCGCAGCCCGGGGTCCTTTTTTGTGCGCGGAAACCACCAATTCGTCGTGCTTCAAGAAGACAAGAACGCGTGATGACGGTGGAACAACAGGCAATGACAGGGATTTATTCAGGCGCCGCCTGATTGACGCCCGAAATCAGCCAGAAATCGGGATGCATGTAGCGAATCAAACCCCACACATTTGCTTTTGAGCATTTGTTAATTTTGTTCATACAGCCGGGGTTGGTAAGTTATAACAAGGCACTATGTTTTTCGTCAGGATACTAAGGAGACCACAATGAACAAGACAATCGCATCGATCGTCGCAGCAGCCTCGCTGGCTCAAGTCTTCGCTACTTCGGTAGCGGCAGCGGATCTCGTGACGACTTATGAAGAGCCGGATCAGCGCGATGGCGTCAAGATCGGCGTTCTGACCTGCGACGTCGGCGGCGGTGTCGGCTACGTCTTGGGTTCGGCGAAGTCCGTCGATTGCGTCTTCAACGGTACGCGCGGCTCCGTCGATCACTACAGCGGCACCATCCGCAAGATGGGTGTCGACCTCGGCTTCACCACGCGCGGCCGTCTCGTCTGGGCTGTCTTTGCTCCGACCGCAGGCTATCACCGCGGTTCGCTCGGCGGCCTCTACCAGGGCATCACCGCTGAAGCCACACTTGCAGGTGGCGTCGGCGCCAACGTGCTGTTCGGCGGCACCGCCGGCTCGATCCAGCTGCAGACCATCAGCGTCACCGGCCAGCTTGGCCTTAACGTTGCTGCAACCGGCACCTCGGTCACGCTGACGCCGGCCGGCTGATTTTATCATATGATTTCAATGGAAAAGCCGTCCCGTCAGGGGCGGCTTTTTCGTTTTATGGGTGCTGTGTGGGTGGCCCATTTCGGGAAGGGAACCTACGGCCGATCGTCGCGTTGTTCTGGTCAAAGGAGATCAAGCTCATGACCATGAAACTCTCGATGCTCGCGGTTGCCTATCTCTTGATCGGTGGCCTTTTGATCGCCGTCAGCTATCAGCCGAGCGGCCCCATTACGACGCAGAAGACGGATCGTGTCGCCACTGGCTTCCTGACGGAACGCTTTGCCGGCTAATCGCTCAGACGGCTTCGCCGAGGTTGTCGAGCACGGATTGCGCGACAACGATCCGGTTGCGGACCGTGTGGTCGCTTGCCGTCGTCTCGGCGACGATGATGGCGCTGGCGAGGTCCGCCTTGGTCGCGACCAGTCCGGTGAGAACGATTTCATCTTGCTCGACCGACACCGCGATGTGCGAGGCGTCGAAGCCGCTGGCGACGGCCAGCGCGGTGGAGACATCCGCCGTCAGCGCTGCCTCTTCGCTCATATCCGTCTTTCGTGAGGACGGTGATATTTCGTAACTTGCCATGTCATGCCTTCCTTCCTCCCATCCGATTGCGAAAGCCGGCGTCGCGTGCGCGGTCACCAGCTGACCCGGTAGTTCAGGTTGATGCTTCCCGAGCGGGTGGATGATCCAGGATTGCTGATTGTTGCGCTCAAATTAAGGTCGGGGAGGATCAACTGGTTCAGCGCCAGCGAACTCGTCACATCGCCATTGAAGCCCGACACGGTGGCTGCCGCCGAGAGCGAGGTGCCGGTCCAGGGCTGGATCAGCTTCAGCGCCTGCGAGGTATCGACGGATGTCTGACGGGTGTCGACGGCGTCATAACGGACCTGCACGAAGCGGGTCGACACCATGTCCAGTGAGTCGGAGAAGATCCAGCTGCGGGAACGGCTGAGCATCAGCGCGCCGCTGCCCCTCAAGGTATCGACGCGCACGCTGGCTGAGCGCTCGGCGCGGGCCGCGGGCGTGACGCTGACCTTGGTGATCTTGCCCCAGAGCGAGGCCTGTTCTGAGCCGCCGAGCAGCACGCCGCCCTTCGATGCCGCAAGGCCGATATCGGCGCCGGCGCTGGTTTCCCATTCGGCGGGCAGGCGAAAGCCCATCGTTGCCTTGTAGGATCTTTCGGACACTTTCACGGGTGTCCAGATGACGAGGTTTTCTGCGTGGACGCGCGGTGCGAATGAAATGAGCGCGGCGGGCAGAAGCAATAAACTGCTTGTCGCTTTCATGGCCATTTGTCCCTTCGTAACGGTCAGGGTCTTCTGGTCGATGCGGGCTTGAAGCGGAAACGCACAAAAGCGCGCAGGATTTCGCCTTGCAAACCCGACATCTCGTTCTGGTTTTTATCGCGTCCGGCCTTTGGCGCGGATACGGAAGCGGGCGCGAAATTTGCGCCGCCGGAGCTTGAAAATTGCAACCGATACGATTGCCAATGCTCCTATCCCTGAGGATTGTTGTCAGGATCACATCGACCGGCGGGGATGTAAACCCCTCAGGCCCAAAAATCTGCTGCACTGCACACTTGCCGGTCATTCCAATCCCCTGTAGAGCCGAGGGAAATGACGGAACGCAGGCAAAATCGCGCATGATCACGGGCAGAAACGGGCCTCGGCGCCTCTCCATCTTCGGTTCGACCGGCTCGATCGGGCAGAACACGCTCGATGTGGTGAAGCATCTGGGCGGTCTCGAAAACTTCGAAATTTCCGTGCTGACGGGCAACGAGAATGTCGATCTGCTGGCAAAGCAGGCTCGTGCGGCCGGTGCCAAACTCGCGGTGACGGCGAGTGACAGCCATTACGAGGCGCTGAAGAGCGCGCTGTCTGGAAGCGGGATCGCGGTTGCCGCCGGTCAATCCGGACTGATGGAAGCAGCCGATCTGGAGGCCGAATGGGTGATGGCCGCGATCGTAGGCACAGCGGGCCTTGCGCCGACGCTGGCCGCGGCCCGCAAGGGCGCCGATATCGCGCTCGCCAACAAGGAATGCCTGGTTTCCGCCGGCGACCTCTTCGTGCAGTCCGTGCGCCGCGGCGGCGGCAAGCTCTTGCCCGTCGACAGCGAGCACAATGCGATCTTCCAGGTGCTGGAGGAGAACCAGCGCCACGCCGTGGAGCGCATCATCCTGACGGCGTCTGGCGGACCGTTCCGCAACGCCTCGCTCGAGGAGATGGCCGGTGTGACCGTCGAGACGGCGCGTGCACATCCGAACTGGTCGATGGGGCTGAAGATCTCGATCGACAGCGCCTCTATGTTCAACAAGGCACTCGAGATGATCGAGGCCAAGCATCTGTTCGGGCTGACGCCAGAGCAGATCGAGGTCATCGTGCATCCGCAATCGGTGATCCATTCGATGGTGGGTTATACCGACGGCTCAGTCCTGGCGCAGCTCGGCGCGCCGGATATGCGCACCGCGATCGGCTACGCGCTGGCGCATCCCCGCCGGCCGAACCTGCCGATCGAGCGGCTCGATTTCGCCAAGCTGGCGCGGCTGGATTTCGAAGCGCCCGACGAGACGCGCTTCCCGGCACTTCGGCTCGCTCGCCTTGCGATGACGCGCGGTGGCGTGCAGGGCGCTGTTTTGAACGCCGCCAAGGAAGTGGCGCTCGAAGCCTTCATCGCCGGGCGCCTGTCGTTCCTCGCCATGGCCGATGTGACCGAGACGGTGATGGACCAACTGGCGCATCTGCCCGAGGCCGCGACGATGGACGATGTGTTCGCCGTCGACAAGGAAGCCCGGCAGCGGGCTGCGGTCTTGGTGGCGAGCCGGGAGAAAGCTGCCTGAAGGGCTGGTTGCGACCGCGCGGCATTGCCGTCATCGAATAGGTTGCAGCGTTTCCAAACCCACCGCCGTCATGCTCGGTCTTGTGCCGAGCATCTGCTGAGCGGCCAACTTGCTCGACGCGAGTGGATACTTGGAGAGGCGGTAGACGCGGATTGGCGGTAGAGCGAAGAGCCTGCTTCGCCCTTCCATTCACTCAGCAACGTTGCACTCTTGGCCACGTGCTTAGATCCTCGGCTCGTTGGCCGAGGATGACGTCGAGAGTGGGATTGCCGGCTTGTTTCAACAGGTTATGCCACTCTATCCGCAGCCGTTCCCAAACCCGCCGCCGTCATGCTCGGTCTTGTGCCGAGCATCTGTTGAGCGGCAAACTTGCTCGACGTGGATGGACACTCGGCGAGGCGAGAGACGCGGGTTGGCGGCGGAATGAGGAGCCTGCGTCACCCCTTCCATTCACCCAGCACCGTTGCACTCTTGGCCACGTGCTTAGATCCTCGGCTTCTTGGCCGAGGATGACGCCGAGAGTGGGGCGCCGTTTTCGTTCAACAGGTTATGCCCACTCTATCCGCAGCCGCCCCCAAGCCCACGACCGTCATGCTCGGTCTTGTGCCGAGCATCTGCTGAGCGGCCAACTTGCTCGACGTGGATGGAGACTTGGCGAGGCGGGAGACGCGGATTGGCGGCGGAATGGCGACTTTGCGCTCCTCCATGCACCCAGCACCGTTGCATTCCGGGCAACGTGCTTAGATCCTCGGGACGAGCCCGAGGATGACGCGGCGAGTGGGGTTTCCGCGTTCTTTCAATAGCTTATGACTCTCGCTGTCTGCCGTAGGCTCCAAGCCGAGAGTGCAGCGCCGTCGCGCGTGACGTTAAGCGACGTGCCGGGCGAGTGCGCAGCGCGACCACAGCGAATGCAGCGCTTCCACCAGGTGCTCGATGTCGGCATCGGTATGCAGCGGCGTGGGCGTGATGCGTAGGCGTTCGGTCTTGACCGGAACCGTCGGGTAGTTGATCGGCTGGACGTAGACGTTGCAGTTGTCGAGCAGAAGATCCGAGATCCACTTGCACTTGGCGGCGTCGCCGACCATCACGGGGACGATGTGGCTCGGGTTCGGCATGTGCGGGATGCCGGCCTTGTCGAGCTGCGCGCGGAGCAGGCGAACGCGGTCCTGGTGACGGGCGCGCTCGAAGGGGCTGACCTTCAGGTGCTGGATCGAGGCGACCGCACCGGCGGCGAGCGTCGGGGGCAGGGCCGTGGTGAAGATGAAGCCGGAGGCGAAGGAGCGGATGAAATCGCAGAGCGCGGTGGATGCCGCGATATAGCCGCCCATGACGCCGAAGGCCTTGCCGAGCGTGCCTTCGATAACCGTCAGGCGGTCCATCAGGCCTTCGCGTTCGGCGATGCCGCCGCCGCGCGGGCCGTACATGCCGACAGCGTGGACTTCGTCGAGATAGGTCATGGCGCCGTACTTGTCGGCGAGGTCACAGATTTCCTTGATCGGCGCGATATCGCCATCCATCGAGTAGACGCTCTCGAAGGCGATCATCTTCGGCGCCTTCGGATCTGCGGCGGCGAGCTTGGCTTCGAGATCCTGCAGGTCGTTGTGCTTCCAGATGACGCGGTCGCACTTGGCGTAGCGGATGCCCTCGATCATCGAGGCGTGGTTCAGCGCATCCGAGAAGATGATCATGCCGGGGATCTTGGCGCCGAGCGTGCCCAGCGCCGCCCAGTTGGAGACGTAGCCCGAGGTGAAGACCAGGGCCGATTCCTTGCCGTGCAGATCTGCGAGCTCGCGCTCGAGCAGAACGTGGTAGTGCGTGGTGCCAGAAATATTCCGGGTGCCTCCCGCACCCGCGCCACAGTGATCAATGGCGTTCTTCATCGCCTCGATCACCTTGGGGTTCTGGCCCATGCCGAGATAGTCGTTGGAACACCAGACGGTCACATCCTTCGGCCCCTCGGGGGTGTGGCGCGTGGCACGCGGGAAATTGCCGCGGTGACGTTCAAGATCGGCGAACACGCGGTAACGACCTTCGTTGTGAAGGCCTTCCAGCTCGCTCTTGAAGAATGCTTCGAAATCCATCTCATGCTCCAGTATCGTGCAGGCGTTCTCCGCCCAATGACGACTGCACGTCAACCCATTTGGTCCGATTTAGCACCATGTGCGTCAAATCGTCCCTAGTTTCGAATTACTTTAATTTGAAATTGGCGTGCTTGACCAGATCAATCGTGCATTGCAGCCCTGCGCGCAGTGCTTCGCATGGTTCTTGGTGACCGATTTGCCAGTCGATTTTCATGGCTGCAGACCAATTGAAATCGATTGGAGAGGGTGCTTGCCCCTTTTTGCGCCATAGTTTGCGGTCTAGGTTACAAAAAAGACAGGAATCAGGGACGGCCACCGCCCGCTCGGGCGAACAATCAGGAGTTATTGATGAAAAAGATTATTGCGCTCGCCTTCATCGGCCTATCGATTGCAAGCTGCACGCCGACGCAACAGGGTGCGGGTATCGGTGCGGCATCCGGCGCCGTTATCGGCGGCGCTGTTACGGGCAATGTTCGCGGTGCCGCCGTGGGTGCTGCCGTCGGCGGCGTGTCCGGCGCGCTCATCGGCCGTGTGTCGGAACAGCCCGGCCAGTGCTACTATCGCGACGAATATGGTCGCCGCTATATCGACGATTGCCGCGGCTGATCCTTCGCCAAAACCTTTCAAATCCCGGGTCTCTGGCCCGGGATTTTTGTTTTTTTCCGCTAAATCAGCAATCATGCGGTTTAAAACGGTACAACAAAATGAATTTTGCCGCTAAGGTCGCATCAGGCCGGGGGGCGCAGAGCTTAAATCCAGTGTAACCAAAAAGCGGCGGATGCAGATTAGACGGAAGGCACCGAAACCGGGTATTGCGTATCGGCGAGCAGGCATCGTGACAATGGTCGCGGTGGCGACTGCCTTGTCACCGGCACTCGTGTCGAATGCTTACGCCTTCAAGCTTTTCGGGATCAACTTCTTCGGTAAGGACGATACGGACGCCAACCAGGTGCCCGATCCCGTTCGCTATGAGGTGACGCTGACGTCAGATGCTAATGATCCCGACCTCAAGGAGGCGCTCGAGAACAGCTCGCGCCTGGTTGGAGACAAGGAGCAGCCGGTTTCGGGCGATCTCGGTGTCGTCGTCAAGGCGCGCGACGATCGCGAACGGCTGATCGCGGCTCTCTATGAAAAGGCGCGCTATGGCGGCGTCGTGACCATCACCGTCGATGGACGCAATATCGACGATCTGCCGCCGAACCCAACATTCAATCGCTCGCGCCCGGTTCCCGTCAATGTCAGCGTTGCGGCCGGGCCGGTGTTTCATGTGCGCGAAGTGCAATTCGGCGGCGATGCGGCCAACCGCAATCCCGCCGATTACGATCTCGGGTCGGGCGCTTCGGCCGGGTCGCTCACGATCATCAAGGCCGGCGACAAGATCGTCGAGCAATTGAAGAGCGAGGGGCGGCCGCTGGCGAAACTGACGACGCGCAAGGTGGTGGCCGATCACAGGACCGATACTGTCGACGTCGTGCTCGCTGCCGAGGGCGGGCCGGTCGCGCCGATCGGGACGGTGGGCGTCACGGGCGCCAAGGCGGTGCGGTCCGATTTCATTGAGCGCTATTCGCGCATCAACAAGGGTGATCGCTATTCTCCGGAGGCGCTGAAGAAGGCCGGCGAGCGGCTGCGGGCGCTTGGCGTATTCTCGAGCGTCACCATTCATGAGGGCGACCAGCTGGCCGGCGACGGCAGCCTGCCGATGATCATCGAGGTGTCGGAGGGCAAGCAGCGCTATTTCGGCGTCGGCGCGCAGTATTCGACGATCGATGGCTTCGGGGTCAATGGTTATTGGGGCCATCGCAATCTGTTCGGTGGGGCGGAAGGGCTGCGCGTCGAGGGCGCCGTCGGCCGCCTTGGGGATGCGACGGCTCTGGGCGATCTCGATTTCTCGGCGGGCATCACCTTCACCAAGCCCGGCGCCTTCGTTCCATCTGGTACGTTGATTGCCAGCATTCTCGCCAAGACCGAAAATCCCGATGCCTATAGCGCCAAGCTGGTGACGGCATCGCTCGGCTATTCCTACGAACTCAACGATACCGACACGTTTACCGGTGCGGGCGAAGTCAGCTGGGAAAAGGATGACGACGCGTTCGGGAACAACACCTACTTGACCTTCGCGGCCCCCCTCCAGTTCGATCGCGACGCGCGCGACAACAAGCTCGATCCGACATCGGGCTACCGGCTGATGGGCAAGGTGACGCCGAGCTACGAAGCCTATAACGGCACGTTCTTCTCCGCCTTCGAGGGCTCGGTCTCCGGTTACTACGGCCTCGGCGCCGAAGATCGGATCGTGCTCGCCGGCAAGCTTTCGGCCGGGTTCCTGCTTGGCGCCGACGATCTTGAGAACATTCCCGCCACAAGGCGCTTCTTTGCCGGCGGCGGCGGATCGGTGCGCGGTTACGGCTATCAGGAAATCTCTCCCTATAACGCCGCCAACGAGGCGACCGGTGGTGCTTCCTTCATGACCGCGTCGTTCGAGACACGCGTGAAGATCACCGACACGATCGGCATCGTGCCGTTTATCGATGTCGGGGTGGTCTCCGCCGATGTTGCGCCCGATTTTTCGGATATCAGGGCAGGTGCCGGTATCGGCCTGCGCTACGCCACCCCATTCGGGCCGATCCGGCTTGATTTCGCCGTTCCCCTCAACAAGTTCGAGGGTGGGACGGATTACGGCATTTACGCTGGCATTGGCCAGTCGTTCTAACGAGGTTCAGGCTCGCAGCGAGATTGCGATAGCCGCGCAGAAAACGGGATAGCTCCGGGTCCATGCTTACGCTGACGAACATCTTCAAGTGGATTGCACGACTGCTCGGTTACGGAGCCGGCGTTCTCGTGATCCTGCTTGCCGTGGCCATCGGCATCTTCGGCTTCACCGGATTTGGCGCCCGCATTCTGGTCGACAAGGTGACGTCGACCATCTCCAACCGCGACATGACCATCCGGGTGATGGACCCGCAGGGGCTGCTCACCGGTGGCCTCGGCGCGACACGTATCGTGCTGTCGGATACGCGCGGCACATTTGCGGATGTCGACGGCCTGTCGATCAACTGGAATCCGCTGGCGCTTTTCACCGGGCGCTTCCATGCGACGCGCCTGGAGGCGGATGCCATCCGCGTTCTGCGTAAGCCGGTCCGCACATTGCCGTCGCGGCCGGCGGCCGAAGGTGAGGCCGGCGGCGGGTTCTCGCTGCCGATCAAGATCGATATCGATCAGATCTCGCTGCCGAAGATCAGCCTGTCGCAGCCCTTGATCGGGCGCGCCTTCACGCTCTCGGCCGATGGCAGCGTGCGCGCCGACTCGAAGGGCGGCGATGCGAATATCACTGTTCACCGCCATGATGTGCCGGATGCCAAGCTGACGGCCGATGTCGCCTTTCTGCCTGAAAACAGCCAGCTTACGGTCAAGGCCAAGCTCAACGAACCAAAGGGCGGGTTGCTTGCCGGCGTGCTCGCCTTGCCGAACAATCCGGCCGTCGAGATCAGCCTCAATGGCGATGGCCCGATCTCCGACTGGAAAGCCAAGTTGCAGGCCTCGCTCGATGGCCAGCAGCGCGCCGCGATCGAGGCGCATCACACGCTGACGCCGGACCAGGCTCTGCATCATGTCGAGCTCAAGGGCGGCGGCGATCTGAGCTCGCTGATGCCGGCGGCATTCCGGCCGCTTTTCGCGGGGCAGACGAATATCGATCTCGCAGCGAATTTCGACAACGCCGGCAAGATCGATATCCAGACCGGCAACGTGGCGACGGGCGCCGTCGTGATCGCTGCTTCCGGTACGCTGGATCCGAAGGGCAAGAACAGCCTGAATGCGAACGTGCTCGGGACCTCCGGGCCGGTCGATTTCCGCTGGCCGCTGGCCGAAGGCGAAGCGCGCTTCATGATTTCGGGCGTCAACCTGGCGCTGACGGGGGATGCCAAGGCGTCGCGGCTGAATGCCAGCGCCTCGCTCGATACCGCCGTGCTGCCGCAGGCGACGATCGGCAATGTGAAGCTGACCGCCAAGAGCGACAACTTCAATCTCAGCGGCCGCTCCGGCGCCGTGCAGATCCGCCTTGTCGCCGGCGACATGACCTTTGCCAACCCCGATATCAACCGGGCGGTTCAGGGGCCGGTGACGATCGTTCTGCCGCTGCAGATTTCGCCGGCCGCGATCGGCTTCAACGGCGCGACGATTGAGAGCGCGTCGGCGAATGCCAGCCTCAATGGTGCGTATCAGCTCACCGACAATTCGCTCACCGGTAATGCCAAGCTGACCGTCGAGCCGCCGGCAATGCCGCCGGCCGTCGCGGCGCGGTTCAAGACGCCTGTGACCATCGAAGGCCAAGTGGCGGGCACTATTCCCGACAAGATCAACCTGTCGAACCTCAGCATCAAGTCGGACCTCACGGTCGCGACAGGCAATATCGTCCTCGACGGCACGACGCTCGATGCGACGCTTGCCGGCCGCGTGCCCGATATCAAGCCGCTGCTCGACACCGCCTCGGGTGCCGTGACCTATAGCCTGAAGGCCGGCGGCGATCTCTCCGCGCTGGCGCTTTCCGCCAATCTCAATGCACCCGCGATCGACATGGCTGGGCGCGGGCTGAGCGATCTCGCTGTGGCATTGACCGCGACCGCCGATCCGAAGGCGCCCAAGGCGCAGGTGAAGGCGACCGGCAAGATCGATGGCCAGACGATCGACATCAGCACCGATGTATTGTCCGAGGGCGGGCAGACGACGCTGCCGTCGATCAAGGCCAATGTCGGTAACAACAGCCTGACCGGTCACGTCGCGCTGTCGGAGAGCTTCGCGCCGACGGGCGCTTTGACATTCGACCTGCCCGATCTCAGCCTGATTGCGGCGCTAGCCGGCCAGAAGGCGGAGGGCGATCTCAAGGGGTCGGTCGACATCAGCAATGATGCCGGCAAGATCGGCCTGAAGGTGGCGGCAACGGGCAGTGGCTTGAAGCAGGGCAATTTCGCGATTGTCAGCCCCAATGTCGATGTCACCGTCACCGATCTCTCGGCCTTTGCGGCAACGGGAGCGATCAAGGCCGACGAGGTCGCATCCGGCACCAACAAGATCGACAGCCTGGCGGTGAACTTCACGCAGCTCGGGAACCGCACGAATTTCAGCCTCGACGGCTATTACGACAACCATCCGCTGGTGGCGGGTGGCGGTGTCGAAACCAATGCCGGCACGACGCTCGTTCAGCTCGACCGCTTCTCGGCCAAGCCGCACGACATTGCGGTGGACCTCGCCGCGCCATCGCAGCTGTCGATCACTGATGGCACGGTCACGCTCGATGGTCTCGAGATCAAGACCGGCGATGGCGCGATCAATGTGACCGGCTCGGCCGGGCAAGCGCTCGATATCAATGCCGTGGTCAAGCAACTGCCGGCAAGCCTTGCCAACAGCTTCGTGCCCGATCTCGATGCCGCGGGCGCGATCTCGGGCAAGGTCGCGGTGTCGGGCACGCCGGCAGCACCCGTGGCCGATTTCACGCTTGATTGGAAGAATGCCGCGACCAGCCAGACGAAGGGGGCCGGGCTTTCGGCGCTGGCGATCGGCGCGGATGGCAAGTTCGCGGATAACAAGCTCGATTTCAAAACGGATCTGAGCGGCAAGGGCGGCGTTTCGCTGAAGGCGGCGGGCAATTTCGTGACAGCAGGGCCGAATGCGCAGTCGCTGCAGGTTGATGCCGATATCGTCAACATTCCTGCCGGATTGGCAAACGCCTTTGTGCCTGGGCTGAACGCCGAAGGCGCCATTACCGGCAGCGTCACCGCCTCGGGCAAGCTTCCGGCGCCGGAGCTCGATTTCAAGCTGAACTGGAAGAACGCGGCCACCAGCCAGACCAAGGTCGCCAAGCTCTCCTCGCTCGGGCTGACGGCAAGCGGCAAGCTCGAAAACAACATTCTCAATTTCAATGCGAATGCCGGCGGCAGCGGTGGATTTGCCATCAAGGCCGATGGCAGCTTCGTCGTCACCGGCAATGACGCGCAGACGCTGAAGGTGGACGGGACGCTTGCCAATATTCCGGCGGCGCTCGCCAACGCCTTCATGCCCGATCTGGCCGCGCAGGGCATGATATCGGGAAGCTTCGGCGCATCCGGCAAGCTGCCGATGCCGGCCGCGCAGTTCCAGCTGAATTGGAAGAACGCCTCGACCAGCCAGATCAAGGCGGCCGGCCTTTCGGGCGTCGGCGCTTCCGTGAACGGGACGTTTACGGACAATACGCTCACTTTCGACAGCAACGTCTCGGCCACCGGCGGCATGTCGGTGAAGGCGGCGGGCAATCTCAAGCTTCAAGGTTCGGCGATCGGCGATCTCAAGGTCGATGCGACGTTGAGCGGAGTTCCGGCCGGTCTCGCCAATGGCTTCGTCGATGGTCTCGGCGCGAGCGGCACGATTTCGGGCACGGCTTCGGCGTCCGGCACGCTGCAGCAGCCGAAGGCCAGCTTCGATCTCGCATGGGCCGATGTCGCGACCAGCCAGACGAAGGCGGCGAGGTTGCCGGCCATGGCGCTCGCGCTGAAGGGAACGCTTGAGGATAAGGCGCTCGATTTCACCACCAAGCTTGATGGTCAGGCCGGTGCGGCGCTCGAGGCGGCGGGCAAGGTCGGGATCGAGGGGACCAAGCCGACGACGATCGAGGCCAATGCGACGCTCAACAACCTGCCGGCAGCACTTGTCAGCAGCTTCGTGCCCGATCTCGATGCCGGCGGCATGATTTCGGGGACGGCCAAGGTTTCCGGCGCGCTGCCGCTGCCATCGGTCGTTTTCAAGCTCAACTGGGCGAACGCGACGACGCGGCAGACCAAGAGCGCCAACCTTTCGGCGCTCAGCCTCGATGCGACGGGCAAGTTCGCCGACAACAAGATCGATTTCGACGCCAATCTGGCCAGCAACAGCAAGACATTACTTAAGGCCAAGGGGACGGCGGCGCTGGTTGGCGCCAACATCCAGGGCCTTTCCGTCGATGCCGATATTACCGATCTGCCGGCGAGCCTTGCCAACGGTTTCGTGCCTGGCCTTGGCGCCGAGGGCACGATTTCGGGTCGGGCAAAGACATCCGGAACGCCCGCCAATCCCGTCATCGACTTCAATCTCGATTGGAAGAATGCGGCGACGACGCAGACGCGGGCCGCGGGCGTCGGTTCGCTGTCTGCCAACGCTAACGGCAAGCTCGCCGACAACAAGCTCGACTTCACTACCAATCTTGCCGGCAACAACGTGGCGCTGAAGGCGGCGGGCAATTTCGTGGTCGCCGGCGCCAATGCGCAATCGCTTGCCGTGAAGGCCGACATATCGAACCTGCCGGCGGGCCTCGCCAACGCCTTCGTTCCGGGGCTTGCCGCAGAGGGCAATATCTCGGGCACGGTTTCGGCATCAGGCAAGCTGCCGCTGCCGGATGTCGACTTCAAGCTCGATTGGCGCAATGCCGCGACAAGCCAGACGCGGGGCGCGGGCGTCTCGCCGCTTGCGATCGGCGCGAACGGCAAGCTCGCTTCGGGCCGGCTCACCATCGACACGACAGTTACCGGCGATGCCGGACTGTCGCTGCGAGGCGGCGGCAATCTGGCCATTTCAGGGAACCGGGCGCTCGACATGCGCTTTTCCGGCAACCTGCCGTTTGCCGTTCTCGGCGCGCAGCTCGCGGCGCAAGGGTTCGTCGCGGAAGGCAACGCCAACTTCAATCTGCAGGTCGGCGGAACGGCTGCGGCGCCCGTGATCAATGGCACGGTTGCCACCAGCGGCGCCAAGGTCATCGACGTCCGGCGCAATCTGGAAATCAACAGCCTGACGGCCGATATCCGCTTCGACGGGCAGCTCGCGGTGATCTCGCGCCTGACCGGGCAGCTCGCGAGCGGCGGCAACATCGCGGTGACCGGCGATGTCGGCATTCAGCCGGCGGCGAACTTCCCCGCTAATATCGATGTCCGTCTCAACAAGGCGGTCTATGTCGACGGCACGCTTGTCGTCGCAACGGTCGACGGCACGATCGGCCTGCGCGGGCCGCTTCTTGCCAATCCGACGCTGAATGGCAAGCTGACGCTCGAGAAGGCCTCGATCACCGTTCCGGAAAAGCTTCCGACATCGCTGCGCGAGATCGATATCCGCCACAAGAACGCGCCAAAGGCCGTTCTCGCTCAGATCCGCGACACGACGCAGGAGGGCGCGAGAGGCAAGTCAAGCACGCTCAATCTCGATATCCAGGTCGATGCGCCCTCGCAGATCTTCGTGCGCGGACGCGGGATCGACGCCGAGCTCGGCGGCAGCGTGACCATCCGGGGCACGGCATCCGTGCCTGTGGTTTCCGGCGGCTTCACCATGCGCCGCGGGCGTCTCACCATTCTCAACCGTCGTCTGGACTTCTCCGACAAGAGCCGGATCACCTTTGCCGGCGATCTGACGCCGGCGCTGCAGATGGCGGCGACCTCGACCTCGGGGACGACGACGCTGACCGTCGACGTGGCGGGACTGGCGACCGACCCCGCCATCACCTTCTCCTCCTCGCCGGCGCTGCCGCAGGATGAAGTGCTGGCGCAGCTGATCTTCGGGCAGTCGATGTCGAAACTCTCGGCGATCCAGATCGCCCAGCTCGCCGATGCCGTCAGCCAGCTTGCGGGCGGCCGCTCGACCTCGCTGTTCCAGGGTTTGCGCAACCAGCTCGGCGTCGACGATTTCGATATCAGCACCGATGCCAACGGCCAGACCAATGTCGGCGTCGGCCGCTATCTCAACGAGCGCACCTATATCGAGCTGCAGCAAAACACCAAGGACGGCGCCAAGGCGATCATCAACCTCGATGTCGGGCGCGGCGTGAAGCTGCGCGGTGCGGCCGGCGCCAATGG
Organism: Rhizobium sp. Rhizsp42; assembly: GCF_047304155.1. NCBI lineage: Bacteria > Pseudomonadati > Pseudomonadota > Alphaproteobacteria > Hyphomicrobiales > Rhizobiaceae > Rhizobium > Rhizobium sp. Rhizsp42. The sequence continues at coordinate 96,113 of NZ_JBGLYS010000020.1, forward strand.
TGCCGGCGAGGCGGGCGTGGTGTACGAGAAGGAATATTGATGGTGGGGGGGGGGCTAAGCCCCCTCCCAGCCTATCGAGCGATGCAACGGGATATTAACCGCGCTCACCAAAAAGCGCTTTGCGATAACGCAACCGAAACTGGCGGAAGCTACCTGTGTCGACAAAAGACCAGGACGTCAAAGTGACCACACGCTTCACCCATCTCAAGCTGGTAGGACCGGCTCTCATTCTCACGGCGATCGTCATAGCGGGGTTGGCGGCAATCCCGTCGTTTGGCGTTGCCCGGCTGGATGCCGAGAGCCGCCAGCGCCAGGAGACCCTGGTTAAGCGCAACATCGCGGTCTGGACCTCCGACCTCGAATTCGCGCTGACGGCCTGGACGATCTGGGACGAATCGATCGCCAAACTCGACAACACGTTCGATTTCGAATGGGCGGACAGGAACATCGGCCAGTCGCTGATCGGGACGTCCAGGACGCGTTTTGCGGCGATCCTCAATCACGACGACACCCTTATCTATTCGAGAACGGCCGACGAGATGAAGGATCGGGCATTCTTCGTGCGCGGGCCTGAGATCATCGTCGGCGATGCTCGCACCCTTGTCGAGCGCGTCAGGTCCGAGGAAGCAAAGCCGCGGCCCGAGGGAATTCCCAACCCCATCGCCTTCAGCAAGGTCGAGGTCGTGAACAATGATGCGGTTCTGCTCACCGCAAGCCTTTTTCAATCGGACTTCAAGACATCCGTACCGCGCGGGAACCGGGCGCCGATCCTCGTATCCGCCGTACCGATCGCCGGCAGCTTGCCGGAGTTCCTCGGAAATCGCTTTGTTCTCGACGATGCGAGCGTTGGTCCGCTCAAGACGGTTGGCGCCGATCGGGCGCGCGTGGAAATAGCGACGCGACCAGACGGTGAGACCGAGGTGCTCTCATGGAGATCGCCCACGCCCGCCAAGGATCTGCTGCGTCAATCGCTGCCGCTGGCCGTCGTGGTGACCGTGGTTCTCGTTTTCGGCGGCCTGTTTTCGCTGCGGCTTTCGAGGAAGGCGATTTCTTCGATCCTGGAATCCGAGAAGCAGATGCGCCATGCCGCGACGCATGATTTCCTGACCGGGCTGGCGAACAGGTCGCTGCTTGCGCCGGAATTCGCACGACTAAGCTCGGCTCGGCCGATGACTGTTGTCTGTATCGATCTCGACGGCTTCAAATCCGTGAACGACAGACACGGGCATGCGGCCGGCGACGAGCTGCTGCAGCAGGTTGCCACCCGTCTTCAGGGCGGATGCAAGGAAGACGACGTCGTGTTCCGATTGGGCGGAGACGAATTTGCCGTCCTCATGCCGCATATCTCGCTCGCCGACGCCGAATGGCACTGCCGCCGACTGTCCTCGATCCTGTCGCAGCCGTATCTTCTTTCGGCCGGCAAAGTGGTTATCGGTGCATCCTTCGGAATTGCGGACGTGACAAGCGGTGGCGGCGAAACCTGCGAAGAGGCTTTGCGACGCGCGGACCAGGCGCTCTATCAGGCAAAGGGAACTGGCCGAGGGAACGTCGTTTCGTCGACCGCGAACGATCTGGCGCTTGCGGTTGGCTAGAGCATAGCCGGCGGGCGCTGACCGTCCGCCGCCTTTGCTACTTATTCTTCTCTTGATCGCGATGCCACTTGATGGCGAAGAACATGCCCGTGCCGAGCACGATGATCTTGAGCGGAAAGAAGATGATCGGGAACCAATCCCACATTTCGAATAATCCAGGCTGTTGCGTGGCGCTTTCTAGCGTGAGGGAGTGATACTGCAAAACAGCTGTGTGCGACATCAGCCATGTTGACGCATATGAGACAAGCTATTCGTGCCTAGCCGCTGCCACCGTTGACGGCTGCTATCGGCGCAAAGTGGACAAGCGCTGCCGTCAGGCCGGGTTCATGGCGGCAAACAGGTCGTCAAAGGTACCGTCACGCTCGGCGAAGCGACGAGGTTCATCTCGCTGTAGCAGAAGCTCTCCACGCGGGTGCTGGCCCTTTTCCAGCATCTCCATCACCGCCTGCACATAAGCAGCCAAGGGCATCGCACGAGGGTCACTCGCCTGTGCGTGTCCTGTCAGCTCGGTCTGGACATAAGGCGGCGACAATTCCAGAACGTCGACAGGCATGTTGCGCAACTGGTGACGCAGTGAGATGAGCCACGTGTGCAGGAAGGCCTTGCTGGCGCAGTATGTCGGAAAATCGGCTCGCGGCACGAAGGCAAGTGCGGAGCTTGTCGCCATGATGGTCGCCGATTTCTGCAACTTCAAAATCGGCAGGAAGGCAGCCACCGTCCGCAGCACACCCAGGATGTTGGTCTCTACGATGTCTTCGCCGGCAGACGCGTTCCAGTCCGCCGATGTCACGTCTTCGCTACAGGAAACCCCGGCATTGGCAATCAGAACATTCAGATCGGGGAAGCGGTCGCGGACGGCACTCGCGGCGACCTTAATGGAGCGGCTATCATTGAGGTCGAGATGAAGTCCCACGATGTCAGGGCGCTGATCGCAGATTTCCGTCAGCAGATCGCGACGTCGCCCTGTCACGATAACCTGGTTCCCCCGGTCGTGAAATGCTTCTGCGAGCGCACGTCCGATCCCGCTTGTGCCGCCTGTTATGAGGATGGTGTTGTCAGTCATTTGCATTGTCGGTGTCTTTCCCAAATGTTGCAGGAAAGGCCACGGTATCGTCATCCGGCCGACACGGTTCCTTGCGCGCCTGGGTTCTGCCAGCCGCGAAGATACGTGGGAAAGATGTGAACTCACCGCGCCTTCATTCGCGAGATTTCCCTGCTGGGACCTTCTTCGCAAAGGACGCGTTGGATGACGGTAACGCCTACGGCAGCGTGATTGAACCGCTGCGGCGCAAGAGGTAGCTGATGCGGCATTCGGCGTCAACCGGTTCCGAAGTCATGACCGCCCCTGGCGCGAAGCGGAAGACGGCCTTCGACCCGATTGAACATGACATCTGCGATGGTTAGATTTGAGCCATGGGAAACCTGCACAAAGTAATTACGATCATTCTAAGCATAATCGGGCTGATCCTCGGCGGTTGGCTTGGCTATGAACTCGCAGGCCCGATTGGGGTATTGGTATTCACACCGCTGGGCGCTCTGGCTGGGTTGGTTGTGAGCTTTCTCAATTGGAGATTACTCTATTTTCTAGGGTGACCGCTTCTGACGTTTTGCGCACGAAGCGCTCTCGTTTGCTCGGCCCCTTTGCGGGCACATAAATCTACCTGTAGATTCAACCAGTGGGTATCGACGTAGCGGAGACTTGCATGAGCGAAATTGCCCTGACGTCCATCGTCCCGATCCTCTTTGTGCGTGATGTGCCGGCGAGCGCCCAATTCTTCAACGAGAAGCTCGGATTTGACGTCGATTTCCTCCACGGTACGCCGCCGTTTTACGGCGCCGTGTCGCGCGGCGCGGCTTGCCTACATCTTCGGTGTGTCAGCAAACCGAATTTTGCCGATCTGGCAGCACGCGAGGTCTCGCTCATTCTCGCTGCAATTGAGGTTTCGGACGTGCACGGGTTGTTTGAGGAACTGCGGGACCGCGGCGCGGAGTTTGCGCAGCAGCCAACCAGCCAGCCCTGGGGTGGAACAGACTTCCATGTCCGTGACCCGGACGGGAACGTGATTTCGTTCGTCGCCTACGATTGATGGAACCATAGCCGCATCAGTCTTGAAATAACCGCTTCTGGCGCAAAGCCGCCGTCTCGGCCACCTCTCCCGCTCTCGCCTTAAAAGCTGGTCTTCCGCGTCTTCAGCAATATGTTCGTCTCAGTCGTGTTGATGCCGTCGATCAGTCTTATGCGGCGCAGGGTTTCGTCGAAGGAGACGAGGTCGCGGTCTTCGAGTTCGGCGATGAAATCCCATTTGCCGTTGGTGCTGTGGAGTGCGCGCACCTGCGGCAGGCCGCGCAGCTGGTCGGCGACCTTGTCGGCGAGTTTGCCGAGCACTTCGATCATGACGATGGCGCGCACGCCGGCGGCGCGGGTTTCGTGGCCGGTGCGGATGGTGAAGGCGGCGATGGTGCCGTTGGCGACCAATCTGTCGATGCGCGCGGCGACGGTGGCGCGTGAGGCGCCGGTCATGGCGGCAAGCGAGGAAACGGGCGTGCGGGCATTGTGGCGCAGAGCGCTCAGAAGTTCCTGATCGAGGTCGTCCATGGTCTTACTTTGCAGGAGCGGGGTTTCACTTTGTATGGTTGGACTTGGCAAACTGTCAAATCATGCTGTGAAACTGGCACTTTTTCATCTTTTTGTCGCCGTGGCGATGTCAGATATTCAACCGAAGCAGTGAGCAGGAGAGACAAATGCAGGCACAGTCGCGATCGGTCACCCTTATCGGTGCGCCTTTGGAAGAGGGCTCCGGCCGCAGGGGGGCCGCGATGGGGCCGACGGCGCTTCGTATTGCTGGTGTCGACCGCGCGCTTGTCGATCTCGGCCATGATGTCGCTGACGCAGGAGACGTGCAGATCGTGCCGGCCCGCGATTTGCCGAACAATCCGAAGGCGCACAATCTGCGCACCGTCGGCGCCTTCACGCGAGCGCTCGAAGCCGGCGTCTACGAGATCGCCGATGCCGGCCGTTTCCCGATCATTCTCGGCGGCGACCACAGCCTGTCGATGGGCACGGTATCGGGAATGGCGCGCTATGCCGCCAAGCAGAAGCGGCCGCTTTTCGTGCTCTGGCTCGATGCGCATTCGGATTTCAACACGCCGGAGACATCGCCTTCGGGCAATATTCACGGCATGCCCGTCGCCTATTATTGCGGCCAGGCCGATCTCTCCGACATCCTGCCGCGCGACCGGCCGCTGGTCGAGCCGAAGAATGTCTTCCAGGTCGGCATCCGCTCGGTCGATGCGCCGGAGCGCGAGCTGATCAAGGAGCACGGCGTCAATGTCTTCGACATGCGCTCGATCGACGAGCAGGGGGTGGCGGCGATCATGCGCGACATTCTCTCCAAGGTCGAAGCGGCGAACGCGCTGTTTCATGTCAGCCTCGATGTCGATTTCCTCGATCCTGACGTCGCGCCCGGTGTCGGCACGACGGTGCCTGGCGGAGCGACCTTCCGCGAGGCGCATCTCATCATGGAGATGCTCTGCGACAGCGGGCTCGTCTCCTCTCTCGATCTGGTCGAGCTCAACCCGTTTCTCGACGATCGCGGCAAGAGCGCCCGCGTTCTCGTTGAGCTGACGGCCAGCCTGTTCGGCCGCCGCATCTTCGACCGCCCGACGCGCGCCGCATAAGAACCCGTGCCGCATAAGAACCCGCATAACAAAAAGGGGACGACCATGAGCAGTTCAGCCAGATTGATCGATACGGAGCAGCGCCTGGGCGCCCATAACTACAAGCCGCTCGACGTCGTCCTGACGCGCGGCGAGGGCGTTTATGTATGGGATACCGATGGCAAGCGCTATCTCGATTGCCTCTCTGCCTATTCGGCCGTCAACCAGGGGCATTGCCACCCGAAGATCCTTTCGGCCATGGTCGAGCAGGCGGGCAAGCTGACGCTGACCTCGCGCGCCTTCCGCAACGACCAGCTGGCGCATCTCTACGAGGAACTCGCGGCACTGACGGGATCGCACAAGATCCTGCCGATGAACTCCGGCGCCGAGGCTGTCGAGACCGCGATCAAGGCGGTGCGCAAATGGGGATATGAGGTGAAGGGCGTGCCGGAGGGCAAGGCCGAGATCATCGTCTGCTCTGACAATTTCCACGGCCGGACGCTGAGCATCATCAGCTTCTCCACCGATCCGGATGCACGTAGTGGCTTCGGCCCCTATACGCCGGGCTTCCGCACCGTTCCTTTCGGTGATGCGGAAGCCTTTGCCGCGGCGATCAACGAGAACACGGTGGCGGCGCTGATCGAGCCGATCCAGGGCGAGGCGGGTGTCATCATCCCGCAGCCGGGCTATTTCAAGACGGTGCGCCAGCTCTGCACCGACAACAAGGTCACGCTCATCCTCGACGAGATCCAGACCGGGCTCGGTCGCACCGGCAAGCTGCTGGCAGAGGAGCACGAGGGCATCGAGGCGGACGTGACGCTGATCGGCAAGGCGCTGTCGGGCGGCTTCTATCCTGTTTCCGCCGTGCTTTCGAATTCCGAAGTGCTGGGCGTCTTGAAGCCCGGCCAGCACGGCTCGACGTTCGGCGGCAATCCGCTTGCCTGCGCCGTAGCGCGCGCGGCGCTGAAGGTGCTGACGGAAGAAGACATGATCGGCAATGCCGAGCGCATGGGAAACTATTTCCTCGAGGGTCTGCGGTCGATCCGCTCGAACATCGTGAAAGAGGTGCGCGGGCGCGGGCTGATGATGGCGATCGAGCTGGTGCCGGAAGCCGGCGGCGCACGGCAATATTGCTACGCGCTGAAGGATCTCGGCCTTCTTGCCAAGGACACCCACGAAAACACCATCCGCCTGGCGCCACCGCTTGTGATCACCAAGGATCAGGTCGAGTGGGCGGTGGAGCAGATCGAGAAGACCATCGTCTGAGACTTGGCCGCGTTGGACGGGTCCGTGATCCGTTCGACGCATTCCCTCACTCACCGGGCGAAAAATCCTGCCGGTCGGTTTAGATTTGGGAAACACTCTTTCTTTACAGTCCTCAGTAACCGTAACGGTACTCTTCATATTCAGAGAACTGGCGGCTTGAAGGCAAAGTGCATCGACGCCAATGGTGGCGTGGTTGCTTCTGCCCTGGCTTTCGACAGTTGGGACATTTTTAATGACGACGATCAATTCTCCGAGCTTCAGTGGCGATACGCTTGAGATCATTGCCTTCCGCCTGCACGACCAGGAATTCTGCGTGAAGACGACGACCATTCGCGAAATCCGCGGCTGGGCGCCTTCGACGCCGATCCCGCATTCGCCGGCCGATGTCATCGGCGTCATGAACCTGCGCGGCTCTGTCATTCCGATCATTGACCTCGCCTTCAAGCTCGGCATGAAGAGCACCGTCGCCAACGAGCGCAGCGCCATCGTCGTCGCCGAAGTGCACAACATGGTCATCGGCATGCTCGTTGACCGCGTCTCCGACATCCTGACGATTTCGGCCGATCAGGTGCAGCCGGTTCCCGAAGTTACCGCTTCCTTCGACCGCGCCTTCTGCGAAGGCATCATCGCTTCCGAAAACGGCATGATCTGCTTCCTGAACCTCGCCAAGATGTTCAAGGAAAACGAGACGGACGATCTGGTCGCCGCCTAAGCGCCTTTCGATACAATTCGATCCCGCCCCGCCCGAGCAGCCGCTCCGGCGGGGCGATCTCGTTTTCGGCCTGCCGGTCGCCGCCCGCGGGCCGCGGCCGCTTGCTCGCAGGCGTGGTTTTTTGGGCGCGCCACCTCTTTAAACTTTCGCGGCTTCCCACCATATCCTGAGCAAGTTCTTCGCCTCGGTTTCGGCCGCCGGCGAAGAGACATGGCTCGCCTCTTGAGGGAGCTCAATCTCAGTCATCGGCCTGTGCCTTATGAGGGCAGGGCGATTTAAGGAGGTCTATTTATGAATATTGAAAAATACTCCGAGCGGGTGCGCGGTTTCATCCAGTCGGCGCAGACCTATGCGCTGGCCCAGGGTCACCAGCAGTTCTCGCCCGAGCATGTGCTGAAAGTGCTGCTCGACGACGACCAAGGCATGGCCGCGTCTCTCATCGAGCGGGCCGGCGGCGACGCCAAGGCCGCCCGCCTTGCCAACGATGCCGCCCTTGCCAAGCTGCCGAAGGTCTCCGGCGGCAATGGCCAGATCTATCTTGCCGCACCGCTCGCCAAGGTTCTCTCGACCGCCGAAGAAGCATCGAAGAAGGCCGGCGACAGCTTCGTCACGGTCGAGCGTCTGTTGCAGGCGCTGGCAATGGAATCGTCCACGGCGATCACGCTGAAGAATGCCGGCGTGACGGCGGTGACGCTCAACCAGGTCATCAACGAAATCCGCAAGGGCCGCACGGCCGACAGCGCCAATGCCGAACAGGGCTTCGACGCTCTGAAGAAATTCGCCCGCGACCTGACGGCGGAAGCCCGTGATGGCCGGCTCGATCCCGTGATCGGCCGCGATGACGAAATCCGCCGCACCATCCAGGTGCTCTCGCGCCGTACCAAGAACAACCCCGTTCTCATCGGTGAGCCCGGCGTCGGCAAGACGGCGATCGCTGAAGGTCTGGCGCTGCGCATCGTCAATGGCGACGTGCCGGAATCGCTGAAAGACAAGAAGCTGATGGCGCTCGACATGGGCGCTCTGATTGCCGGCGCGAAATATCGCGGCGAGTTCGAAGAGCGCTTGAAGAGCGTGCTCAACGAGGTGCAGGCCGAAAACGGCGAGATCATCCTCTTCATCGACGAGATGCACACGCTCGTCGGTGCCGGCAAGGGTGACGGCGCGATGGATGCCTCGAACCTCCTGAAGCCGGCGCTGGCCCGCGGCGAACTGCATTGCGTCGGCGCGACCACGCTCGACGAATACCGCAAGCATGTCGAGAAGGACCCGGCGCTCGCCCGTCGTTTCCAGCCGATCGTCGTCGAAGAGCCGACGGTCGAGGACACGATCTCGATCCTGCGCGGCCTGAAGGAGAAGTACGAGCAGCACCACAAGGTCCGGATTTCGGATTCGTCGCTTGTGGCGGCCGCTACGCTGTCGAACCGCTACATCACCGACCGCTTTTTGCCCGATAAAGCGATCGACCTGATGGACGAGGCGGCGGCGCGCCTGCGCATGCAGGTCGATTCCAAGCCGGAAGAGCTCGACGAACTCGATCGCCGCATCATGCAGCTGAAGATCGAGCGCGAAGCGCTGAAGAAGGAAACCGATGTCGCTTCGGCCGACCGGCTGGTGCGGCTGGAGACCGAGCTTACCGATCTGGAAGAGAGCGCCGATGCACTGACGGCCCGCTGGCAGGCGGAAAAGCAGAAGCTCGGCCTAGCAGCGGACCTGAAGAAGGAACTCGACGATGCCCGCAACGATCTGGCGATCGCTCAGCGCAAGGGCGAATTCCAGCGCGCCGGCGAATTGACTTACGGCGTCATTCCGGAGCTTGAAAAGAAGCTCTCGGAGGCTGAAGCGCAGGACAATGATCGCAGCGCCATGGTGCAGGAGGTCGTGACCCCTGATAACATCGCGCATGTCGTCTCCCGCTGGACCGGCATTCCGGTCGAGAAGATGCTGGAAGGCGATCGCGAGAAGCTGCTTCGGATGGAAGACGAGCTGGCGAAGTCGGTGATCGGCCAGGGTGACGCGGTTCAGGCCGTGTCGCGGGCGGTGCGCCGTGCGCGCGCCGGCCTGCAGGATCCGAACCGGCCGCTCGGCTCGTTCATCTTCCTCGGCCCGACCGGCGTCGGCAAGACGGAGCTGACCAAGGCATTGGCTCGCTTCCTCTTCGACGACGAGACGGCGATGGTGCGTATGGATATGTCCGAGTACATGGAGAAGCACTCCGTGGCGCGGCTGATCGGCGCCCCTCCCGGCTATGTCGGCTATGAGGAAGGCGGTTCGCTGACGGAAGCGGTGCGTCGCCGGCCCTATCAGGTCGTGCTGTTCGACGAGATCGAAAAGGCGCATCCGGATGTCTTCAACGTGCTGCTGCAGGTGCTCGACGACGGCCGCCTGACCGATGGTCAGGGCCGCACCGTCGACTTCCGCAACACGATGATCATCATGACGTCGAACTTGGGAGCCGAATATCTGACGCAGCTGAAGGATGGCGACGACAGCGATCTGGTGCGCGAGCAGGTGATGGAGATGGTGCGCGGCCACTTCCGGCCGGAGTTCCTGAACCGCATCGACGAAATCATCCTCTTCCACCGCCTGAAGCGGGACGAGATGGGCGCGATCGTCGACATCCAGCTGCAGCGTCTGGTGAAGCTCTTGGCCGAGCGCAAGATCACCATCGAACTCGACGACGAGGCCACGCATTGGCTCGCCAACAAGGGTTACGATCCTGTCTACGGCGCGCGGCCGCTGAAGCGGGTGATCCAGAAATACGTCCAGGACCCGCTCGCCGAGCAGATCCTCGGCGGACAGGTGCCGGATGGGTCGACGGTGAAGATCACCGGCGGGACCGATCGTCTGCTGTTCCGCACTAGGAGTGCTGGTGTCAGCGAAGCGGCGTAAGCGGATTGGTGTGTGAGTGGAAACGGCGGCTTCGGCCGCCGTTTTTGTGTTTTGTCGGCGAAGCGCTGACGTTGGCGCTCGGCATACCCCCCTCTGTCCTGCCGGACATCTCCCCCACAAGGGGGGAGATCAACCCGCGGTTAAGGTCTGCGCCAAACATTGAGGTAGGAGCGAGCGGCTACGCCCAGCCAATCTCCCCACCTGTGGGGGAGATGCCCGGCAGGGCAGAGGGGGGTAACACACGGCACAACGCCGGCGGCAGTGCCCGGCGTACCTCATCAAGCCGAAATCCTCGACCAACCCGAAAACTATTTGCTCGCCACCTGCGGCGGCGGCTGGTTGCCCAGCAGCGTATCGATCCGCTTGCGCTCATCCTCGAACTTGGCGAGCGCCGGACCGGCGAGCGACTTGCCGCCCGGCAGGCGCACGCGCAGCGGGTCGACCTTGGTACCGTTGACGATCATCTCGTAATGCAGATGCGGGCCGGTCGATTCACCAGTCGTGCCGACCCAGCCGATCACCTGGCCCTGGCGCACCTTGGCGCCGGGGACGACGCCCTTGGCGATCGCGCTCTGGTGATTATACGAGGATTCGTAGCCATTGGCGTGACGCACGATCGTCTGGTTGCCGTAGCCGCCACTGTCCCAGCCGGCCTTCTCCACCGTGCCGTTGCCGACGGCGATGATCGCCGTGCCGCGCGGGGCGGCCCAGTCGACGCCGGTGTGCATACGGGCAAAGCCCAGGATCGGGTGGCGGCGCATGCCGAAGCCGGAGCGGAAGATGCCGTTGGGGACCGGGTTGCGCAGCAGAAACTGGCGAATGCTCTTGCCGTCTTGGTCGAAGTAATCGATCGAGCCGTCTTCCGGATCCTGGAAGCGGTAGAAACGCGTCTGGGTATCGCCGAAGCGGGCATTGACATAGAGCAGTTCGGACTGATCCGTCGCCTGGCCGCTGGCATCGGCCACCGAGAAGAAGGCCTCGAGCGTATCGGTCGGGCGCAGCTCGGCCTGGAAGTCGACGCTGCTGGCGAGAAGCTTGATGATCAGCGCCGTCATGTCCTTGGTCATGCCATAGGAGAGGGCGGCGCGATAAATGCCGTCATAGACGCGCGGAAGATTCTGGTTCGACGGCGCGGTCATGGCGCTGTCGTCGAAAGCGGTGGCGATCGCATCGAGCTTCGGCGGCTCGCTGCCGGCCACGTAATGGTCGGTGTCGTCGAGTGCCACCGTGACGACATGCCGGGAACCGCGATAGACGCTGGCGCGGATGATCTTCGCCTGCTCACCCTTCTGCAGGATGCCGATGCGCAGCACGTCGCCCTTCGACAGGTTCTCCGAGCCGAACAATGGCGCGAGATAGGTGGAGAGACCCTTCGCCTGCGGCTCCGGATAGCCCGAATCCATCATGGCCTTGACGATCGGCGTATCCTGGCGAACCGGCACGATGTCGTCGGCGAATTCCTCGGTCTGCGGCGTGATGGATTCCGGCGCCGATACCGTCATGTTCTGCTCGAGCACGCGGGCGGTCAGGCCCGATGCCAGGTCGACGTCGTTGTCGTCTGTCGAGAAGCGCTGCGGGTCGACATAATAGAGGGCGGCGACCTGCGAGGCGCCATCTGTGAGCACCGAGCCGTTGGAGCGGACGTTTTCCTCGATCTCGTCGAGCGACATGCCGGCGGCGATCTTCAGGTTGGAAGCCGATGTCGGATAGGCCTCGGTCTTCAGGCTGACTTCGGATTCGACGTCGGAGCCGTAGATCTGGCCGGTGCGCACGCCCGGCTGCGGTTCGGGCTCGTCGGCCGAGAAGATCGAGAGCGGGTTGAAGGCCGGGTAATCCTCGGTGGCGACGTGATTGGCGGCAAGCGTCATCTTCACGCGCGCGAAGGGCTGGCGGCGCACCACTTCCTTGTCGCCTTCATGAACGACGGTCGAGACTTCCATGATCTTGCGATCGGAGGGCTTGGCGGCAATGGCAGGCGCGATCAGGCGGCCGCCACGGGTTACGTCGGCGTCGGGATTGGCGGTGTTGGCAATGCTGGCATAGGCCTCGGCAGGGATCGCAAGCTGTTGGCGGCCGTCGAGGGCGGCAAACAGCGCCACTCCCATCAATACGCTCGAGGTGATGCCGGTCAGGAAGGTGCCGGAGAGCCAGCGCAGCGAAACTTCGCGGCGGTCGGGCGCACGTCTGCCATCGGCGAGAAGGGCTGGCTCGTTGCCGAACGAGCGGATCATCATCTTCTCAGTCACCATGGCGAAGGCGTCCGCATCCTTTCAGCTGATCGGGTCAACCAGGCCCAGGGGGCATTGGGGTGGCCGGAAAAGTGCATAGTTTACATATGGGAGTCAAATGAGCGGACCCGAATGGACCGGCCACGACGTTCACGCTGACCTTGAGACCACCTGATTGTGAAAATGTGAGGGCAGACGGCCTCGTCTCATGCTTTTGCGGTCCTATATAGAGGTGGATGCTTGCCGGAAGCCTGCGCCAAAGCGGTGCGTTTCCAGCCCCCAAACGAGCCTTCTGGAAATTCCTTAGCCAAATCAGTCAGTTGCCAGAAACTGCGATTTTTTGAAAAAGGCTTGTTGACTTGTTTGGGTTAGGGGCCTTATAAGCCGCTTCACAGAACGAGGGCGGCGGCGCTGCTGGCGACGGTGACT
>NZ_JBGLYS010000201.1:0-239 GCF_047304155.1 Rhizobium sp. Rhizsp42
GGCTTTGTTTAGCCGCTTTATTTGTTTGATCTTTCTGTTGTTTCGTTGTTTGTTGCTTAGACTTTTTATTTGTAGTAGCTACAGCATTACTCTTAAGCGTACCTAATCCATCTTTAGAATCTTTGTCATTGTTAGATGATTCATCTTTCTCAGATTTAGGATTTGCTTTGTCACTTACACTCAATGCTTGAGTTTTGTGGTTATCTGTTTCAGCTGGAGTCTCTTCTGAAGTTGCTTCG
>NZ_JBGLYS010000202.1:0-239 GCF_047304155.1 Rhizobium sp. Rhizsp42
TGGCAACAGCAACGGCAACAGCAGCAATTAGCGGCGCCGGTCCGGCTCACTCACGCGACCATGAAATCTTCGCGAGTGACTGCTGTTTCCGGATGATATTGATCAGGCTAAGCAACGCCGGGTGGTTGTATCGACGACCACTGTAGTACATGTGAAGTGGATCCTCAGCGCACGCGTGGTCTTCGAGCACAACTCTCAGGGTACGCCGCGCCAGCTCATCGGCGATTCGAGCCTCCAGC
>NZ_JBGLYS010000203.1:0-238 GCF_047304155.1 Rhizobium sp. Rhizsp42
TAGTACGCAAAAAGTGATCCGGACAAGAGGTTCCAAGAGGAGCTAATTTTGATAAATCATTTGAATTAATGAATTCCAAAACTCTGGCATCATCTGTATAATGACCAATCATCTGGCGCTCCGAAGAGCAAAAACCTCTTAAGATCGGAGCTACTTTAGCGGCTTTTAATTTGCGGTCAGCAGACGAAAGGCTTTCTGTTTTTTTTCCTCCAAAAACAGGACGTTTTTTACCGTAATT
>NZ_JBGLYS010000204.1:0-238 GCF_047304155.1 Rhizobium sp. Rhizsp42
TCGAAGGAGTGTTTGATATGAGTCAACAACAAGATGTAGTCAAAGAATTAAATCAACAAGTCGCAAACTGGACGGTAGCTTATACAAAGTTGCATAATTTCCATTGGTACGTTAAAGGTCCTAATTTCTTTTCTTTACACACAAAATTCGAAGAATTATACAATGAAGCTAGTCAATATGTTGATGATTTAGCAGAAAGAATTTTGGCAATAGGTGGTAATCCAATTGGAACACTTTC
>NZ_JBGLYS010000205.1:0-238 GCF_047304155.1 Rhizobium sp. Rhizsp42
CTGGCGAAGCGGCTGCGCAGCGAGCCGACGACGTGCATGCCGCCCGCCCGCCAACGCCACGCATAGCCGCTGCCGCCCAGCCCCCCCACCAACGTCGCCACCCCGTAGAGGGGCCACTAGGATCACAACAGGGTGCGCACGTCGGCGCGGATGGGGGGCAATGGATCGCGGACGACAAAGAGGATGGAGCGCATGGATTCCTTGCCTTATGAACAACGCATGGAATCCGATTCTAGCT
>NZ_JBGLYS010000206.1:0-236 GCF_047304155.1 Rhizobium sp. Rhizsp42
GAGCAACTTCGCTCCGCCCATCGAGTAGGCAGCATTGAGCTTGTTGTGATGATGCCCGGGAATGCGCAGGAACGTATCTCGCGGCAGGGAGATGAGGACATCCTTGCCTTCTGGTGGCATGTAGAGCAGCAGCATGGTGTCGGTGCGCAGACCGGCTTCGGTGCCGGTGCCCAATTGCTTCTGTTGCCTGGGCGTGAGATTCTGCCGCTCATCGGTGCCGACCAGCAGTACGAGGG
>NZ_JBGLYS010000207.1:0-236 GCF_047304155.1 Rhizobium sp. Rhizsp42
TTTTTTTTTTTTTTTTTTGGGCTCCCCGGGCGCGCGCCCCCTTATTATACACACGCTGCTCCACCTGTGTTTTGTGGGGGGGGCGTGTGTTGCCTCCTCCAACTTTTTGTTTTTTTTTGTTTATTTTGTGGGGTTTTTCGGGTTCTTTAGTTTACGGGGGGGGGTATTTTTTATGTTATTGGGGGGGTTGGGGGGTGGTTTGGCTTAATTGTTGGGGGGTTATGCGGCCCATCGAC
>NZ_JBGLYS010000208.1:0-234 GCF_047304155.1 Rhizobium sp. Rhizsp42
GTAGAAGAGAGGCAATGAGCGGGCGGCAAAGCGAAGCCGCTCAATGGGAATCGTACTCAAGCTTCACAGCGGAGCACCGTCACAGCCATACCGCAACACTCAGCACCGCGAGACACCGCCAGGCTTCACCCGCCGCGACCCTTGCAGATGCCGCGATTCCACGACAACACTTCGGTGTCGATTTCAAACTTTTTGCCGGGCAGAACTTCCTTGCGATAACGCACGGTGTGCTGC
>NZ_JBGLYS010000209.1:0-233 GCF_047304155.1 Rhizobium sp. Rhizsp42
GGGCGTTTCACGGCCGTGTTCGGAATGGGAACGGGTGCAGCCGCCCCGCCATAACCACCAGGTCAGCGAAGCGCAACGATGAGAAGCTGGTGAGGCCGGTTAGGCCTCGTTTTTAGTCTTGAACACGCCTTGGCATCATGTCCGTCTTTCGACGGCATGAGCATAAGCAATGAGAACAATTAAGCCGATCGAGCTATTAGTAACGGTAAGCTTCACACATTGCTGCGCTTCCA